>CAYSWG010000028.1:0-16478 GCA_964434465.1 uncultured Geobacteraceae bacterium | reverse complement strand
CAGAATCAACCGTGGTCTGCCCAACACGCTTTTTACGTTCACCGCGCCGGCGGGAGTGGAAGTAATCCGCAACTAGCGGACGAGTCATCCCACCCGTGACAGGGTGGGCAGCCATACGGACAGCCCGCTCAACGCTTTTTCACATGGGCAACAAGGAGGACGCAGCATGCCATCATTTGACATAGTTTCCAAGGTTGACATGCAGGAAATTGACAATGCGATCAACCAGACCGTCAAGGAAATTGCCCAGCGCTACGATTTCAAGAAATCCAAGAGCGAGGTAACCCTGGAAAAGGAGTCGGTCAAGATCCTCGCCGACGATGATTTCCGACTCAAGGCGATCATTGATATCCTGCAATCCAAATGCATAAAACGGGGAATTTCCGTGAAGACCCTCAGCTACGGCACGGTCGAGTCAGCCTCCGGCGGCATGGTCCGGCAGGTCATTACCATTCAGCAGGGCATTTCCAAGGAAAAAGGCAAGGACATCATTGCCAAAATAAAAGAACAGAAATTAAAGGTCCAGGGGCAGATCCAAGATGACCAGGTCCGGGTAACCGGCAAGAACATCGATGATCTGCAGGAAATCATCGGACTGCTGAAAGGCCAGGATATGGGCATTGAACTGCAGTTCATAAACTTCAGGCAGTAACTGTGGTTCCACGGTTGCCGGGAAAGCTCACCCGCAACCTCACGCAGCTATCCCACCCCCTTGGCCCCACGCCGGTTGCCGGCTCAGGACGACGCAAAAGAGGACCCTTTGGAACAGACCGCACCTGAAAAAGTAAGCATGGTCAGCCTCGGCTGCCCGAAAAATCTGGTGGACGCGGAAATCATGCTCGGCTTTCTCCATCGTGAGGGCTACGAGATAACCACTGACGAGCACGCCGCCGACATTATCATCGTCAACACCTGCTCGTTCATCAAGGAGGCAAAACAGGAAAGCATCGATGCAATTCTCGATCTGGCCGACCGGAAGCATGACGGTCGCTGCCGCCTGCTGATCGTCACCGGGTGCCTGCCCCAGCGTTATCAGGATGAACTCTGCCGGGAACTGCCCGAAGTGGATATTTTCATCGGCACGGGCGACTACCCGCGCATTGCGGAAATAATCGCTGAAAAACAGGGCTGTGACACACAACTTCGCTACATCGGCGACCCTTACTTCATTTTCGACGAAGACTCGCCCCGGCTCAATTCGACCCCGGTATACTCCGCCTACCTGAAAATTGCCGAGGGGTGCTCCAACCGCTGTTCTTATTGTGTCATTCCCAGCCTGCGCGGTGACTATCGCTCCCGTCCCCTGGATGCCCTGTTTGCCGAGGCGCAGCGCCTCGTGGCAGGTGGCGCCCGGGAGTTGAACCTGATTGCCCAGGACATTACCAGCTACGGCGATGACCTGCCCGAGAAACCCGGTCTGGAGCAGTTGATCGTAAGGCTTGCCGAGATTGAGGACCTGCGCTGGATTCGACTGCTCTATGCCTATCCGGAAGGAATCACCGACAGCCTGATCTCCCTGATGAAGACCGAGCCGAAGATCTGCAAATATCTGGATCTTCCCGTACAGCATATCAGCGATTCGATTCTCGAGCGTATGAACCGGCGCGGCACATCCCGGGATATCAGGGAATTGCTCGGTAAACTGCGCCAGACCATCCCCGACATTGTTCTGCGCACTTCACTGATTGTCGGCTTTCCCGGCGAAACGGAAGAGGACTTCAAGCAACTGGTTCAGTTTGTGGAGGATGCCCAGTTCGACCGGCTTGGAGTGTTCTGCTATTCCCGAGAGGAAGGAACGCCTGCGGCAGAACTTGAACAGCAGGTGTCCGAGCGGGTCAAGCGCGAACGGTACAAGAAGATCATGAAAACCCAGGCCCGCTTGTCATTCAAGAGGAACCGCCGCCTGATCGGTACTGTTGACGAGGTTCTCGTCGAAGGGTACAGCGAAGAAACAGAATTGCTGCTTCGCGGACGCTCCTCCCGCCAGGCACCGGACATTGATGGCCAGGTATACATAACGGCAGGAAATGCCACCGTTGGCGAGATAGTCCTCCTGAAAATAACCGACTCTTCCGAATACGATCTCGTGGGCGAAATAGTTGATGCAGATACGCCCTGAGACTGTATTCGCAACCCGGAAACCGGCGGCTTTTTTCTTGACATGGGAGCAAAGTACGTTATCATGTCCAATCTCATCGGTTGGGATCGAACTTTTCGCAGCGAGGTAGTGATGGTAGAACGAATCGGGGAAATGAAAGCAATCCTCCTGAAACTGAAAGAGGAGACCCTAAAAGAGATCAACAAGACGATGAAATCGTCCACCGATATAGCAAGCGGCGAGCCAAGCGGCGACATCTACGACCAGGCTTCCAGCGAACGCGACCGTGAATTGGGACTCTTGCTCAATGACCGTGAGCGGGAGAAACTGCGCCGCATAGATGAAGCGTTGCTGCGTATTGCTGAAGGTGAGTATGGAACCTGTGAAGAGTGTGGCTGCGACATCCCCCTGGGCCGCCTGAAAGTCATGCCCTTTGCCCACTGCTGCGTCAGATGCAAGGAAGATCTTGAAAAACAGCAGGCACAAACCAAACGCTTTGAGGAGGAACGCTCCTACAACGAAATCGCCTTTGGTGACGAAGAAGAAGCGTAAAGAATTACCCGCGACGGATGAATAGTACACAGGGCGCTCCCGCAACGGACAGCGCCTTTTTTTTCACATCTCTACCCGCGTCACAACCCCTTGCAACTTGCTGGCAGGAAGCTGATTGAACTGGACAAAATTCGGCGTCAGCTTCTTGATGACGCTGAAAACCTTCCAGATCGGGTTGGCCGTGTTGATATCTTCAATACCGTAGAAGATGACCTTTTCCCTGATGCCGTTCATTTTCAGGATACTCTCCAGATCCAGCACCACCATATAGCCTGCCCGTACCTCCAATGCCTCCAGGCCCGTGGCAAGTTCCTTCCGGTGCACTGTTTTAACCCCGAACGGATCGTCGGTTCTGACAATGGAAATAAGGATGTTCCGTTCGTAGACGATGTTACTGCGAATAATGCAGTGGATTACGTAGGGTGGAATAATATTCCACTCCCGGGCAAAAAACAGTGCCGTACCGGCCAAGGTACGGCCCGATTTGTAAATCTGCTCATAGCTTATCTGGAATGTTTCAAGATCCAGGGGTTTCAACGACTGGTAGAGCTTACGCTGGCCCCTGGTCCAGATCATGATGGTAAGGAACGGGAATGAAGCAAGGATTATGGACCAGTAAGCGCCATGGGGCAGCTTGGTCAAGGTCGAACAGAGATAGAGTACGTTAAAACAGCAGATAGCTATCGTCAGCGGCACCTTCCACTTCTTGTTGGTCTGGGCGAAGATGATGATCATCATCAGGCTGGTAATGGTCATGGAGCCGGTTACCGCCAGACCATAGGCCGCCGCCAGGTTTGCCGATTTCTGGAAAAGGAGCATGATGAAAATCACGGCGCACATGAGGGTCCAGTTGATGAAACCGATATAGATCTGGGACTTCATGTGCCGGGAGGTGAAATCCACCTTCATGAGCGGCATGATCCTGGTGGTCAACCCCTGGTAGACAATGGAAAACACACCGCTGATGAGCG
Organism: uncultured Geobacteraceae bacterium; assembly: GCA_964434465.1. GTDB lineage: Bacteria > Desulfobacterota > Desulfuromonadia > Geobacterales > Geobacteraceae > RPRC01. Next base: position 12,857 of record CAYSWG010000028.1, on the reverse strand, counting down.
CTTGGGAGGCGATGACGGTAGCCATGATGGTCAGGAGCAGAAAGGGGATATACAGGGACGGTGCCTGGGACTGGACCATGCTGAACAGCAGATTTTTCGCCTGGGGATTCTGCAGCACGAACACCCCCTGGCCCAGATAGTTGATGATCAGGGCAAAGAACACGAAATACCAGGCACGGATTATGGGCTTTCTGCCCAGGTGCCCCATGTCCGCATAGAGCGCTTCGCCGCCCGTAGCGCAGAGAATGACTTCCGAGAGGACGATAAAGGCGGTGAAATCATTATTGAGAAAAAAGGTAATGGCATAGTGGGGACTGATGGCCAGCGCCATATCGGGCATAGTGACCAGAGAGGCCAGACCGGTCACGGCCAGAGAAGCAAACCAGACCACCATGACTGGCCCGAAAACACCGGCAACCTTGTCGGTACCCTTGTACTGCATAACGAACAGGCCAACAGCAATCACTATGGCAATAAACGTCAACGTGCCCTGACTTAGTGAAGAGAAGTCAGGAATGAGCAGCAGACCTTCTACGGCCGACATGATACTGATGGCCGGGGTAATCACGCCATCCCCCAGCAGCAGGGAAACACCGAGAAATGAGAGAAACCCGGTAAAGGCCAGCAGTCGGCCCTTTTTCAGCAGCTTGATGAGAATCTCCCGCAGAACGATTTCACCGCCCTGTCCTTTGCGACCAAGACTCATGGCCAACCAGGCATACTGCACGGTAACGAGAATCGTCACGGTCCAGAATACCAGCGACAGGATGCCGAACACATTGTCACGGGTCGGTTTCGTCAGGGCAAAGACAATAGTCAGGGTATAGATGGGACTTGTGCCGATATCACCGAATACCATCCCCATGGACTTGACAATACCACCCCAGAATGAATCACTATGCTTTTCGTGCAAAACGCTGGAACTCCTTCAGCAATGAATTTTCCGGACAGTCCGGAAATTAGAAACGATACGTCAGACTGGCCGCGACCATGTGCAGATCGGAGGAGAACTTTCCAGCTCCCAGACCGCCGGCAGCGGCTCTTTCACGGCCCTCCAGCAACTGATACGCATAACTGACGGCAACTTTAACCGCTTTAAACGAAAGGTCAGTGCCAACGGTAAACAGGTGAGTATCCGAATCGGGGATGGCCGGCTCGAAGGTGCTGTCGGGAACCGGATTGTCGCCATAGAGATACCCGGCCAGGAGCGAAACCGTTTCAGTGAGCTTGTATTTGGCACCAACATTATAGGCAAAGGTGCTTTTCCAGTTTTTCTCCTCGGCCCGAATGGGAACACCGTTTTCCAGCTTCACCTGCAGCTCCTTGAATGACGACCAGTCTTCCCATCGTACCCCTGCCTCAAGGGTCAGGGGACCGAAACCCTTGTAGCACAACCCGGCAAATACCTGCTGGGGCAAAGTCAGATCCGCTTTCGCTCCCGAAGCAAGTACTCCACCCGAAATCCGGAAATCGCCCCGCACGGTTACATCAATTTCACTCCGATAGGAAACACCCAGGGACAGATCCGGCGTCAGATCGTAGACAGCGCCAACGTTGAACCCGACACCGGTACCGTCACCACTGAACTTCTGTCGGAGATCGAAACCAAGCCCGGTAAAGTAGTTCCTCTCCAACGTCGTGTCCACATAGATGACATCAAGTCCTGCGGCTAGAGCCAGTCGCGGTGTTATCTGCACGGAGACCACCGGGTTGACGGTCAAAGAGATCATCTCCGAGTTGGTGGCCAGATACCGCCCCTCCCAGGAGTCCCCCCAATCGGTGCCGAGGCCGAATGGTGAGAAAACGCCGAGTCCGGCACTGATCCGCTCGGAAAACTTGTGGCTGAGATACAGGGTACTGGGATAGAAAACGTCATCCTTCGTCTCCGCGCGCTGACCAGCCGTGCCGGAATAGTTACGGGAAGGAAACAGCATGGTCGTGCCGACCTGCAGTTGCGTCCCCTCCAGCTTGTTCAACAAGGCCGGATTGAAAAATATCACCGATGGATCATCCCCATGGGCGACAACTGCCGCAGCCTGTCCCATGGATGAGGCACTTTGGGTAAAGATGCCGAATCCGGAAGCAAACGAAGATGTCGGCAGACAACAGAGAGTCAGCGCAATAGCAATACCTGCCAGTCGATCACGTCTCATCGTCACTCTCCTCTTAAAACCAATGAATACCCGCAAGATGGCATACCGAACAGCCGCTGTTCAACTCTGTACATCACTTTGAACTAAATCATGGCGTCCCGGTTCTGTCAATGCATATTTCACCGGGAGAAATACCGTAATTGCATAAAATAGCGATTGTTTACCGGCACAAGCCCCCGACAGGAAGTTCATAAGCACCTGGCGTACCATCGATCGATCTGGCCGTCTCCAAGCGAAGACATTTTCGTGGGCATATTTGGAAAATACAGTTGCTCACACGCTTTAACGAATGCTATAAGATTGCTGCCGCCCAAGTGCACGCCGACAATTTCCCCTGAACGAGAACCGCCGCGTATGCGCAGCAACGGTAATTTCAAACCAGGACTGACAATGCACACCACCAGCTATCTTATGGAAAATGAAGAAGAGGCGCTGCGCCTCGAGGTAAAAACCGACCGGGAAAGCCTGTGCAGGCAGGCCAGGTGGGCGGGAATTGCTCCAGGCATGCGCGTCGCCGATATCGGCTGCGGCTCAGGTATCACAACGGCAATCCTCAGGGAGTTGGCGGGAACGGACGGCAGCATCGTCGGCATCGATGCATCACCGGCAAGGATCGAGCACGCCCGCCGCAATCATGGTCATGACGGAGTGGCCTTCCACTGCCGGGACATGCGTCAACCCATGGACGACCTGGGCATGTTCGATTTCGTCTGGGTCCGCTTCGTACTGGAATACTTCCGTACCGACAGTTATTCGCTCGTGGAAAACATCGCACGCCTTGTCAAACCGGGAGGTGTGCTCTGCCTGATTGACTTGGACTACAATTGCCTGAGCCACTTCGGTATCCCTGAACGCCTGGAGCGAACGCTCCGGGCAATTGTTGAGGAACTGCAGAGTAAAGCCGACTTCGACCCCTATGTGGGCAGAAAGCTGTACTCGTACCTGTTCGATATGGGATTTTCAGAAATTGACGTAACCGTCGGCGCCCACCACCTGATTTTTGGTGAACTGCGCCAGAGCGATTCCTTCAACTGGCTGAAAAAGGTGGAAACGGCACCCCGAAAAATTGGCTATGCATTCCCGGAGTATGGTGGGAGTTATGCGGAGTTTGTCAAGGAATTCAAGTCGTTTTTCAATAATCCCCGGCGCTTTACCTACTCGCCTATCATCTCATGCAGGGGTATGAAGCCCTCCACGTAGCAGTTCCTCCCTTGCGGAAGGTCATGGCACAACGCAGCAGACGCGAACTACGCCCCTCACCATCGTAACTCAGCACGCAAAGCTGCCGATAAACGACTGAAGCAGTGATCTTGCCGGCTGCACATCCAGAAATTCAACACCAAAACCGTTGGGGAACAAAGGTTTGGTCCGCTTCTTGCCGTTGTTCACCCACGCTATGCGCCCCGTCGCCTTGATGGAAATCGAGCCGGTTCCCGGCAGGGAAAACGTCAACTCCACCACACTGCCCTCTGGCATGGTGTCGTCCAGAACAACATACATCCCCTTCGTGCTGATGTCCGTGCTGGTTGCCGCCGCCGTTCTGCCGTTGACACGAAGGGATACGGGCATGCGGCACGGCACTCTGCGGAAGCGGGCCTCCCGCGCCACCTGGGTTGCGCGCTGATCGTCTTTGATTTCAAAACCGTTCTTGTCCAGATAGGCCAAAAACGCTGTGACAACTTTTTTCTCAAAATGGGTCCCGCTTCGCTCCCCCAGAAGCTGTTTAGCCAGGGAATAGGGCATCGGGTCCCGGTAGTGGCGCTTGGAGGTGATAGCTTCAAAAAAGTCGGCAACGGCAATAATTTTGGCACCAAAGGGAATTTCGTTACCCTTGAGTCCCTTCGGGTAGCCGGTACCGTCGATCTTCTCGTGGTGACTGCCGGCAATTTCCGGAACGTGCCGGTAAATTCCTTCAAAATTGATCTGCTCCAGAATCTCCCGGGTTTTCTCCGCATGGGCCTGAACCAGTTTATATTCGCTCTCGGTCAAACGGCCATCTTTTTTAAGAATTGCATCGGCAATACCGATCTTACCGTAATCATGGAGCAGCGACGCCACGCGGATAACCTCGCAGTAGTCCTTCGACAGGTTCAGTTCTTCACAGATACCCAGGGCATATTCGGTGACTTTTTCCGCATGACCGGCGGTCATGGTATCGCGGGCGTCGATACTGGCGGCCAGCACCTGCAGAGTCGACTTGAACTGACGCTCCTTCGCCTCATTGAGGACTGCATTGCGGATACTGATGCCGATCACCGAGGCAATGCCCGTCAGCAGGCTCCGGTCACTCTTGATGAGGGGCTTCTTCGTGACAATGTTGTCCACTGCCAGGATTCCCAGGGACTCCCCTTCGCAGACAATGGGGCAGACTATGAAAGACTGGGCTCCCATTTTCCTGGCGATGGCCAGACTGTGGGGAGACAGGTCGGCGCTGATCTCATCGAGGCGGTTGACCAGAAAGGGTTTCTGTTCACGATAGGACACCACGAAAATGCCCTTTGATTCAGGACGATCCAGGTGAAATGCCGTTTTGCTCAGCATTGATTCCTGCTCAGCATTATAGCCGTACCCGGAACGGAATTCCAGGCAGGTTTTGGCCTGGTTCGCAAGAAGGATCATCCCCCGGTCATAATTGAGACGCTTTTCCAGAACCTGGATCACGTTGCTCAGAATCTCGTCCAGGTGCGCGTATCGGTTCACTGCCTGACCAACTTCGTTAGTGATGAGCGCGTTGTTGTAATTGAAATTGATCTGGTCCAGGAGTCTGTCGGTGGAATTGCGCAGATTACCGATAGCCGTGTTCAGTTCCTTCACTTCGAGCCGCTTGGCATACCAGCTGAGCAGAAGTATCACCACAAACGAAGCGGCGGCAAACACCGCAAGAGAGAATGGTGGCAGACTGGTGTAGAGCGCAGCAAGTGCAGCGAGGATAAGGAACAGACTATAATTGCGGATCTTCTTCCAGGTGTCGGAACCTGTCCGCTTCCAGCTGACCACATACCGGCAGACAGCACCACCCTTGAACATGCATTCGGGATGCTGGATTTCAGGCATGTCCGAGGTGAAAAGCTTGAGGATTGCCTCAAGAAACCCGAAACGATTTTCACACTGGAACAGCCGCTCCTGGGTGCCGGGATTGGGAGTTACCGTAATTTCAACGCGGTTATCGGACAGTTTTCGCGCCGCATAGGAAGAGGACCGGGTAAAGTTCACTGCCCCCTTGCCGATCATTTCGTACGCGCGCAGGGGGCCAACCAGCCCTAGAAAAAACTGGCGCATGACGCCGCTTGATTCGGGTGAGCCCGAATATTGCCCCGCCTCCCGGGCAATATGTTCATTACCGGTCAACTGCACGAGCCGTTCATAAAACAGGTCTATTTGCCGCTGGGTAAACCAGTGCCCTTGATCGGAGACCTCATAGAGCTTCATCCCTGCGTATTCAAGCAGATCGGTCACCTCAACGTGGGGGTAGCGGCGCCTGACCAGCTTGATGTAGGTATCTATGATCCTGCTGTTATACAGGGGAGCGCCATCATCGTATATGTCATGCTCATGGTGCATAGTAGCCCCGGTGCCTCAGCACTCCCTTTTTGCGAACTTTTTCATCCAGCCCAGATGGCGGAAATACTCGTCGGAATACTGCGTATCAACGGTAAACATGGTATAGAGCTTCTCGTAGGGCAGTCGCTGGCTTTCCAGGTACGATGGGGGGAAAACCAGCACGGGAACTTCTTCTGCTTCGAATTTTGCGGAGACAAGCGACAGAATCATCGTGAACGTATCCGCCTGGAACCCGTCCGCATCAACGACAAAAACCTTCAGCGAATTGGTAAAATCGGACAGATTCAGCCCCGCATCCGACAGGTCAGCCATGAGCACAGCTTTCAGCACTCCATTTTTTTTCACGGAATAGAGCAGTCGTTCCTTCCTGAAGCCAATCTGCTGATACTCGGCACACAGGGTTTCATTGCCCAACATGTCCGGTGTAAGGTCAAGAGCGTGAATCAGCAAGCCACCGGACGTGTGCTCGTAAAAATTCTCGAGCTCCACAAGATCGTCGCGGCTGGTCCGTACCAGTTGCCACGGCCCGGTACTTCCCCAGGACCCGGAGAAAGCCTTGCGAAAATGAAGATAGGCGAAGGTATCCGTGGAGCATCCTTTCCGGTTGCCCAGTTCCTTGGCAAAACTGCCGAAAACCCGGTTGGGAAACTTGTTTTCTGGCCGGAAGTAGCAAATGAGAAAATGCATGTGAGCTGAAAGCAGATTGCGGGAGTCGATTATGGATCGACTCAACTGTTCCAGCACGATCAGGCCCGCATGGGAGACAACCGATCTCCGGGCGGCATGGTGGTGGATAAGCCAGGTATTCTCATAGCAACGGACCATGGCAATGTGTCCTTGGATCTCCGAACCGCTCTGGTAGACAAAATGCCGGGCTATATGGGGATGCTGGGTGTACAGCTTGGTATAGGTATTCTTGAACTGCTCTTTGTGTCCCTGCATGAAAGCATACTTCTGCGGGTAGAGGAATCCTGTCTCAAAAAACAGGTCCCAGAGTGACTCCAGGTTGATTCTGTTGCAGACATAGTAATTGCGGTCCGTGGCCTGCTGGAGCAAAGCAAGCAGCCGCACGTGATCCTGAATGCACATGTCAAGAATCACCAGGCCGCACTTGACGCTGATACTGCCATCGGCTGCTTCGTGGGTAGTCCGGTACACAACCTGCGCTTTACAGGTAAAAGCCGTCACGCTGGCAAAGTCGATCTGCAGTTCCGGAACTATCTTACCGGGAACCAGTACCGAATGCTCTTCAGCCTCTTCAACCGCAAATCCTGAACCTGACAAGTCGAGGATTTTCAGACTGACCATACGGTCGCTGAGCGGGTCAAAAAACACCACATTGGGTGATGGCAGCAAGGTATGGCGGGAACTGCGAAACTCCTTTGGCCTGAATCGTCTGATATGGCTTTCCAGGGGCGCAGCAACGATGGACCTGGCCCGCTGGCCACTGCTCTGCCTGATGATGCGGCAATCGCCGGAATACAATACCGTTTCCGCTTTTTTGAAAACCAGGTGAATAGGAATTTCAACATTGATCCACTGAAATGAAGCCGGCGGATTGTTGTGAATCTCAATATGAAAGGAAACGGGGCTGAAGTCGATGAGTCGGCCGCCAAAGGCAATACCGTTCTGGAAGCACTGCACGTCAATTGCCTCACAGGAATACCGCGCAATGCGCCGACTGCCGATTTCATGGCAGGTTTCAGGCAGCTGAAAAGAAATTCCTGACCCGTTCACCGACAGGAGGCGTGCATCCACAAGCAGCGGTTGCCGTGGGTCGGGAGCAATGAAATTTACATAGGAATGGTTTTGCAGTTTCTGTTCGAGACCCGGCGTATCCAGCCAGGTGCATTCCAGATAGCCGTCGAGGCAGGGAAGCGGTTTCGCGTGCAGGCTGAAGGTGGTCGCATATTTGGCGTGAACAAAGTTGACAACCAGCGCTTTGTCATTGAAATGCAGATAATTAAGCCGATTGATCAAGTACTTTTTGCTGTACTCCCGTTTTTTCGCCATAAAGGAGGCAAGCGGGGTCCCATGAGCGTCTCGCGGCGTCGACACACCATTTTCTTTCTCGCTGCTGTCGGCATACAACACGATAAGGCGCTCCCGGTGTTCTTCCTACGTGGCAATAATCCGCCCCGTTACAACCCGGAACGGTTGGACAGCAGCCGTCGGCAGCAGCGGCACACCCGCCGGAACCACGGTGTTTTTCATTAACTCTCCACCCTTGCGTTATGTATCACAAAACAGCACCGGGTTCAAGCACTCAAACTAATGAAATTGGAGCAGTACTCAACTGAAATACTTTTCCGGGCCTGATAATGAACCCGGTTTTTAGTAAAGCCCAGAAACAGCAACAGCCGCCCGGGAAAACCAGTTGGCGGTTCCCTGGACGGCTGGTGCAATGGGCAGCGTAAAAAACGTGCTGATCACGCAAAAAAAAACCAGTTGGCTCATTAGCTGTGTAGGAGCACCCGGCAGAAGTGCCGACGCAACGTCTCCTTCCGGATGGTAACTACTTGCGGGCTGCTTTTGCGGCTACCTGCATGCGGATCAGCGCCCGCTTGAGGGCAGCTTCCTGGAGAATAAAGTCGCTATCGTCCCGGCTGCTTTTGAGGAGTGCCGCCTCCGCACGGCCAAGTGCGGCTTTTGCCCGCTCAAGATCAATCTCCTCGGCCCGCTCGGCGGTTTCCACAAGAATGGTCACTTTGTCGTCAACAAGTTCAAAATGGCCCTGATTCAGGGACAGATAAAAAGGTTTTCCATCCTGCACATAGGTAAGTTCGCCTATTTTCAGGGAGGTAAGCAGCATCGCATGGCCCGGAAGCACGGCAAATTCACCAAGGGTTCCCGAGGCGACAATCATGTCTACTTCTTCAGCGAGCACCAGACCATAGGGAGTAACCATTTCCAGAGTAAGCTTTTGCGCCATCGTTTCAGCCATCCTTTTACCGTAAAGACATGCTGTCGGTTGCCAGAAACACCAGCCAGCTACATGGCAAGTTTCTTTGCCTTTTCAAGCGCTTCTTCTATGGTACCGACCATATAGAACGCCTGTTCGGGAACAGCATCGTGCTGGCCGGACACTATCTCCCGAAAACCCTTGATCGTATCCTTCAACTCCACATATTTGCCCGGTGTGCCGGTAAAGGCTTCGGCAACATGGAAGGGCTGGGAGAGAAAGCGCTGAATTTTCCGTGCCCGAACGACAACAAGTTTGTCATCTTCCGAAAGTTCATCCATGCCGAGAATAGCGATGATATCCTGTAGATCCTTGTAGCGCTGCAGGACATACTGTACTTCCCGGGCGATTGCGTAGTGCTCGGCACCGATAATCTGCGGATCGAGGATGCGTGAAGTGGAGTCAAGGGGGTCAACGGCGGGATAGATACCCAGTTCGGCAATCTGCCGGGAAAGAACCGTTGTCGCATCGAGATGGGCGAAGGTGGTTGCCGGCGCCGGATCGGTCAGGTCATCTGCCGGAACGTAGATCGCCTGCACCGAAGTAATGGACCCGCGGTCCGTGGAGGTGATGCGTTCCTGCAGCTCACCCATTTCCGTGGCCAGGGTCGGCTGATAGCCAACCGCAGACGGAATGCGGCCCAGCAGCGCCGAAACCTCAGAACCTGCCTGGGTGAATCGGAAAATATTGTCGATGAACAGCAGCACGTTCTGGCCTTCTTCATCCCGGAAATATTCGGCCACGGAAAGGGCTGAAAGCGCCACCCGCGAACGGGCACCCGGCGGTTCGTTCATCTGCCCATAAACCAGGGCGGCCTTGTCAAGAACACCGGATTCCTTCATTTCCATCCAAAGGTCATTGCCCTCACGGGTGCGCTCACCGACCCCGGCGAAGACAGAGTAGCCGCCATGCTGTTTTGCAATGTTGTTGATCAACTCCATGATGATGACCGTTTTGCCCACGCCGGCGCCACCAAAAAGGCCGATCTTGCCACCACGGGCATAGGGCGCGAGCAGATCCACCACCTTGATTCCGGTGGTAAAGGCTTCAACCTTGGTAGATTGTTGCAGAAAAGCCGGGGGTTCCCGGTGGATTTCGTACTCTTTTTCAGCAGCAATGGGACCACACTCGTCCACAGGTTCTCCAATGATATTGAGAATGCGACCCAGTGTTGCCCGCCCCACCGGCACGACAATCTGCTTGCCGGTGTCGAGCACCAACTGCCCGCGGACCAGACCGTCAGTGGAATCCATGGCAATGGTTCGTACCGTGTTTTCACCCAGATGCTGGGCCACTTCCAACACCAGATTATGCTCCCGGTCATCAATGGTCTTATTCGTGACGCGGAGCGCTTGGTAAATGGGTGGAAGCATGCCCGGCTCGAATTCGACATCGACTACCGCACCGATGACCTGTGAAATTTTACCGAAATTCTGACTCATCTGGCCTTTTCCTCCCGAGGTCCGCAGCGCGGACCAGGATAACTTTAATATGTAATGTTTTCGTACCTGCTAACCATTTATGGATTCCGCCCCGGAAATAATTTCCATCAACTCGGTGGTTATTACCGCCTGGCGGGCCCGATTGTATTGAAGAGTCAGCTTGGCCATCATATCGGTGGCATTCTTCGTGGCGCTATCCATGGCCGTCATCCTGGCGCCATGCTCGGCGGCCACAGACTCAAGCATGGCACGAAACAGCTGCATTTCGATGTGCTTCGGCAGCAACTCGGCAAGGAGAGCTTCCTGCCCCGGCTCGTAGATGGTGTCAGGGTGGGCATCGTCGTCACCGACCTGCCCGACTTCTACCGGCAGCAGTTGCTCCAGGGCCACATTCTGGCCGAGAAGGCCTTTAAAGGCATTATAGAGCAGAAACACCGCATCATACTCTCCGGAAAGATACTCTCCAATAAACTCCTGGCTGATCTCGGCCGCCGTCTGGTAGCGGACGGGAGTCATGATATGTGTGTAGCATTTTCTGACTGTCGTCCGACGCCGCAGATATTCATGAGCCTTCCGACCGATCGTCACCAGGGATATCTCCCCAAAGGTATCGGCGTTATCGCGCATGAATGCTTCAGCAGCCTTGCAGATGCCGGCGTTGAAACCACCGCACAAACCCCGGTCGGAACTTATTGCGACAAGCAGCACCCGTTCGTACCGATCACGGGGGGCGGCGAGGGGATGACAGGAGTCCTCGCCGGCGACGTTGAGCCGCTGCAGCACCTGGGCAAGTCTGCTGGCATAGGGCCGCGCCGCAAACACATTCTCCTGGGCGCGGCGCAGCTTTGCCGCCGCAACCATCTTCATCGCCTTGGTTATTTGCCGGGTGTTCTTGACCGTAACTATCCGTTTACGAATACTTTTCAGATTTGCCATTGGGGAAATTCCGTCCTTGTCTAGACTGCAAACTCCGCTTTAAATTCGTCTAGCGCAGCGATGATTCTGCTCTTCAGCTCATCATCAAGAGCCTTCTTGGTACTGATTTCCGTAAGGACGGCGGCGTGGCGCGCTTCGAGAAAAGTGTACAGCTCAGACTCATAGCGGCCGAGGACGGCAACGGGATACTCGTCCAAATAGCCGTTATTCGCGGCAAAAATGACCAGAACCTGTTTGGCGACGGAAAGAGGGCTGTACTGAGGCTGTTTGAGGATTTCCACCAGGCGCTCACCCCGGGCAAGTTGCATCTGTGTCGCCTTGTCCAGGTCGGAACCGAACTGGGCGAAGGCAGCCATTTCCCGATATTGGGCAAGATTGAGCCGCAATGTTCCGGCCACCTGCTTCATGGCCTTGACCTGGGCGGCACCGCCAACCCGCGAAACTGACAGACCCACGTTGATGGCCGGTCTGACACCGGAATAGAACAAATCGCTCTCCAGGTAGATCTGACCATCGGTAATGGAAATGACATTGGTGGGGATATAGGCGGACACGTCACCGGCCTGGGTCTCAATGATGGGCAGCGCGGTCAGAGAACCTGCTCCGCAGGCATCAGACAGCTTGGCTGCCCGCTCCAGCAGCCGACTGTGAAGATAGAAGACATCGCCCGGGTAGGCTTCCCGGCCGGGTGGTCGGCGCAGCAGAAGGGACAGCTGGCGATAGGCCACCGCTTGCTTGGACAGGTCATCATAGATGATCAGGGCATGACGGCCCGTATCCCGGAAGAACTCACCCAGGGTAACGCCAGTGTAGGGAGCGATGAACTGCAGGGGTGCCGGCTCCGAAGCCGTTGCGGCAACGACAATCGAATAGTCCATGGCGCCATGCTCGCGCAACCGGTTAACCACCTGTGCCACGGTCGAACGTTTCTGGCCGATGGCCACGTAAATGCAGATAACGTCGCCACCCTTCTGATTGATGATCGTATCGATTGCAATGGCGGTCTTGCCCGTCTGGCGGTCACCAATGATCAATTCACGCTGGCCGCGGCCGATGGGCACCATGGAGTCGATGGCCTTGACACCGGTTTGCAGCGGTTGGTGAACGGACTTGCGCATGACAATACCCGGCGCCTTGACTTCAACCTGGCGGAATTCCGTAGTGTTGATCGGACCATTCCCATCAATGGGCTGGCCGATGGCGTTGACGACCCGGCCGATCAGTTCTTCACCCACCGGGACTTCAACGATCCGGCCCGTACGTCTGACAACGGCGCCTTCCTTGATGTTCTGGTTATCTTCACCAAGGATGGCGACACCAACATTCCCCTCTTCCAGGTTGAGCACCATGCCCGATACCCCGCCGGGAAACTCCAGCAACTCACCGGCCATGGCCTTGGCCAGGCCATGGATACGGGCTATGCCGTCACCCACGGAAATGATCGTTCCGGTTTCAGCTATTTCCAGCTCTTTGCCATAGCCTTCAATCTGTTGCTTGATGATATCGCTGATTTCTTCCGCTCTCAATTCCATAGACACATATCACCCCTTCTGTAATGTATCGCAAATTGTTGCCAGTTGCGTTCTGATGCTGCCGTCCAGCACCGTATCGCCAATTCTGGCCACGACACCGCCAATAAGTGATGGATCATCTTCAACCGTTAACTGAACATTCCTGCCGGTACGTGCCTGCAGGGCCTTCTGCAGGGCAGCTACCTGGGACGGCGAAAGGGGCCTGGCCGACGTCACCGTCGTACGCACTATGCCCCCATGTTCATCGGCCAACTGGCGATAGCAGTCCAGT
>CAYSWG010000027.1:0-16511 GCA_964434465.1 uncultured Geobacteraceae bacterium | reverse complement strand
CGCCAACTATGCGCACTTCTTCTTCAAGCTCTATCCCCGAGGTTTCCCTGACCTTCTCCTTGATCAGGGCAGCCAGGGCAAGGAAATCTGCTGCCGTCGCATCGCCCCTGTTGACCAGGAAGTTGGCATGGACCGCAGAGACCTGCGCGCCGCCCTGCCGCATACCCCGTAACCCGGCGGCATCGATATAGCGCCAAGCCGGTCCGTCGGCCGGATTCTTGAAAAAGGAACCGGCGTTGGGGTAGCCGACCTGCTGGGCAGTGCGTCGGTGGGCCAGTAATTTCTCCAGCAGGACGTCGATTTCCCCGATGGTTACCCGCTCCACGGTGAATGCCGCTGCAAGAATTATTTCACCTTCGGCCAGCCGTACCTGTCGATAACCACATTCCAGGAGTTCCCGGGGAATATCGGCCAGAACACCGCCCCGCAGGGTGGTCATCTGCCGGACCCGGTCACCGATCACCTGACCTGCTGCGCCGGCATTCATGGCCAGTGCACCGCCGATGCATCCTGGTATCCCAACAAGGAACTCAAGACCGTGCAGACCTGGATCACCGACCTCCAGCGCCAAATCCCGGCAGAACAGTACCAGGTGCCGGTTCAACACACCGGCGCCGGCGTGCAGCAACCCGTCCTTGGCCAACTCCAGGCGATTGAAGCGGGCCAGGGAGATGATCGCTCCCCGAAATCCGCCATCGCGCACCAGGAGGTTGTAGCCGCCACCCAGAACCAGGTACGGTATACCCCGGTCCGCCAGAAAGCGTAGCACACTTTCCAGATCAGCCAGGTCGCAGGGAGTGATGAACCAGTCCGCGGGACCACCCACGTTCAGGGAGGTGTGCCGGGCCAGGGGTTCATCACACAGGACCACGCCACGCACCGCACGCGCCAGTTGCGCGGTGGCAGCATTTTTCAAAGATCGTTACCCATCTTTTTCAGCAGCGCCTCGCCTGTCTGCCAGATGTTGCCCGCACCAAGGGTCAGGACGATGTCACCGGGCCTGAGCACCCGTACCAGGTGATCCGGCACCTCGTCCCGATCGGCCAGGTAGGTGACGTCCTTCTGCCCGTGCTGGCGGATGCGCCGGGCCAGCACCTCGGAAGTGACCCCTTCGACGGGCTGTTCTCCCGCTGCATAAATGTCGGTCAACAGCAGCACGTCCGCATCGTGAAACGCTTTAACAAATTCATCGAACAGCTCCTTGGTCCGGCTATAGCGGTGCGGCTGGAAGACAACGACCAGCCGACGGTCCCAGCCGCCCTTCGCTGCGGCCAGGGTTGCCCGAACTTCGGCCGGATGGTGACCGTAGTCATCAACCACCATGATGCCGTTTATCTCCCCCTTCACCTGGAATCGACGGCCGACCCCGCCGAACTCCCGGAACCCTTCCTGAATAACGGGAAAGGGGACATTGAGTTCCATGGCAACGGCGATTGCCGCCAAGGCATTGAGAACATTATGGGCGCCGGGCATGCGGAAGGTAATTCCACCAAGCCGCTCGCCCCGGTACTGAACGACAAATGAGGTCGCCAGCCCGGACAGCTTGATGTCGCAGGCGCGAAAATCAGCCTGGGTACTCAGACCGTAGGTGATGAACCGCTTGTTGACCCGGGGAATCACATCGGCAACATTGTCGCTGTCAAGACAGAGCACGGCCAGGCCATAGAAGGGCACCTTGTTGATGAACTCCACAAAGGTGTCCTTGATCTGACCAATGCCACTGTAAAAATCCAGGTGGTCGGCGTCGATGTTGGTAACCACAGCGATGGTCGGCGACAGCTTGAGAAACGAACCATCCGACTCATCCGCCTCGGCCACCAGAAACTTGCCCTGGCCGAGCCGGGCATTGCTGCCGAGGGAATTGAGGCGACCGCCGATGACAATGGTCGGATCGATGCCGGCATGGCCGAGCAGGGTGGCAACCATAGAGGTGGTGGTGGTTTTGCCGTGGGTTCCCGCAATGGCGATCCCATACTTCATGCGCATGAGTTCGGCGAGCATCTCCGCCCGGGGAATAACGGGAATCAGGGTTTCACGGGCTTCCTGCACCTCGGGGTTGCTCTCCTTGACGGCACTGGAAATGACCACCACATCGGCTCCCGCAATATTTTCCCGGACATGGCCGAAAAAGATTTCACCGCCCAACCCTGCCAGACGGTCGGTAATTTCCGATTGGCGCAAGTCAGAACCGGACACTTTATAGCCCAGATTCAGCAGCACTTCGGCGATCCCGCTCATGCCGATGCCGCCAATGCCAATAAAATGAATTTTTTCTATTTTTCCGTACATAATTCCTCTGCTGCCGCACTCGGGGAGTGCTGGTTACTGTGGAGAACCGGTTCGGCTTGCCAGCATGGCATCGACGATAAGCCGCGCTGCTTCGGGTCGGGCCATCTCTGCCGCCGCGCCGGCGGCCTTTTTCAACCTGGCCGGGTCGCGGGCCAGTTCGGCTATCAATCCAGCCAAGCGCTCTCCATCCAGTTCCCGGTCCAGAATCATGAAGCCCGCTCCCCGGGAGACCAGCGCTTCGGCGTTTTTTCGCTGGTGGTCATCGGTGGCATGGGGATAGGGAACAAATACACATGCCTTGCCGCAGGCAGTTACTTCGGCGATGGTCGTGGCTCCGGCCCGACAAAGAACCAGATCAGCTTGCCGGTAGGCATCGGCCATGGCATCAATGAACGGCACCACCCGGGCGCGAAGCGGGTACTGTTCGTAGGCGGCCCGCACGACGGCTAAATCCTGCTCGCCGGTCTGGTGGGTGATGACCAGCTTCCGGTCCGAACCCGCCAGGGCCGGCAATGCTTCTATCATGGACATATTGATCCGGTGTGCACCGGCACTCCCGCCGAACACCAGGAGATGGAAAGCATCGTCACCCCGGGGCCGTTCCGGGGTACTGCCGGCCAGAGCCGCCAGAATCTGCCGGCGCAACGGATTGCCGGTCAGCAGTGCTTTCTCCGCCGGTACCTGGTGTACTGATTCGGGCAGTGACAGGAAGACCCGCTGCACCCGCTTTGCCAGAAGCCGATTGGTCAAGCCAAGCAGGGCATTCTGCTCGTGTATAAAGCAGGCACAGTTGCCGCGCCCTGCAGCCAGCACCAGGGGTCCCGATGCGTAGCCGCCAACTCCGAGAACCAGGTCGGGCAGGAACTCCCGGACAATTCGCCGTGATTGGCAATAACCGGCAAGAAGCTGCCAGATTCCCTTGACCCGGTGCAACAGGTTCTTGCCCCGCATCCCGGAGGCAGCGATACAAACCAGCCGATACCCGCTCTTTGGCAGAAAACGCGCCTCGATGCCCTGTTCCGTACCAACAAACAGCACCTGATTTTCCGGGTCACGGGCGAGAAACTCCTCGGCAACGGCAATACCCGGAAACAAGTGGCCGCCGGTGCCGCCACCGGCAATGATCAGTCTCATGGAGTCGCCCGGACCCGCGATGAGATATTGAGCAGAATGCCCATGGCGAACAGGGAGATGATCAGCGAACTGCCTCCGTAACTGATAAAGGGTAACGCCAGACCCTTGGTCGGAAACAGGCCGGTAACCACACCGATGTTGATAAACGCTTCAATGCCGATCAACGAAGTAATGCCGAAAGCAAGGGATCGGCCGAAATTGTCTTCGGCGTACAGTGCTATGCGGATACCGCGCATGACCAACAGGAAAAACATCGCCGAGATCACCATGAAGCCGACAAATCCCAACTCTTCGCCCACCACGGAAAAGATGAAGTCCGTATGTGCCTCGGGGAGGTAAAAGAACTTCTGTTTTCCTTCACCCAGTCCTTGACCGAAAATGCCGCCGGTCCCCACGGCAATCCAGGACTGGATGATCTGAAAACCCGTATTGGTGGGATCTTCCCAGGGATCGAGAAACGCCATGATTCTGCGACGCCGATAATCCACATGCATGACCGCATAATAAAGAAACGGCAGGGCCAGCAAGCCCATGGAAATAATATAGGACAGGCGCGTACCGGCAGCGAAGAGCATAATCATGGCCACCGCACCAAGGACAAGAGCCGAACCCAGGTCAGGCTGTTTCAGCAGGAACAGCAGCATCACCGCCAGAACAACCATGTAAGGCAGAAACCCGGAAGAGAAAAACCGCACCTTGTCCTGCTTCTTGTCCAGAGAATAGGCCATGTACATGATAAAGGCTATCTTGGCCAGCTCCGATGGCTGCAAGGAAAAACCCGGCAGTCGTATCCAGCGCAACGACCCGCCGGCACTGCCGCCGATGCCCGGAATCAACACCAGTCCCAGCAATACGAAGCAGACCATGAGAATCGGTACCGCCGCCTTTTTCCATTGTTGGTAGTCGATGCGCATGCCCAGGTACAGGGCGCCCATGCCGAGGACCAGAAAAATCCCCTGGCGTTTCAGAAAATAAAACTCATCATGGTACTTCTTCGCGGCCATGATGGAAGACGCGGAATAGACCATGACGAGGCCAAAGCATGTCAAAGCGACGACCATCAGGACGATGATCAGATCGTACCCTTCCGCCTTGTTCATACCGTACTCCCCCGCCCAAGGGATCGCACCGCGGCGGCGAAGCAGTCGCCTCGCTCCTCGTAGTTGCTGAACATGTCGAAACTGGAGCAGGCAGGCGAAAACAGCACTACCTCTCCCGGTCGGGCCAGGCGATGGGCCTCCTGCACCGCTTCCTCCATCGTAGCCACCAGAACCGTATGGGTCAGGTGTCCCAAGGCAGCCCGGATCTTCTCTCTGGCCTCGCCCAGAAGGATCAGGTGCTTCACCCGGTCCCGAACCAGATCGGTGAGAGGCGCATACTCCCCGCCCTTATCCTTGCCGCCGGCGATCAGGATAACCCCGTCGGGAAAGCTTTCCAGGGATTTCACCACACTGCCCACGTTGGTGCCCTTGCTGTCATTGTAGTAGGCAACTCCCTGCACGTTGGCGATAAGCTCCATGCGGTGCGGCAGGCCGGTAAAGGCCTCTAGGGCAGCCAGCACACCCTGAGCCGGGCAGCCGAGCAGCAGGGTTGACGCCACCGCCGCCATACAGTTATCCAGGTTGTGGACACCACGCAGCTTGAGGGTTTCTGTCGGAAAGTGTTCCACGCAACCGTCCCAGGAAAAGGTGATCATGCCGTTCTGGCAGAAGATCCCCTCCGCCAGCACGCGCTGCCGGCTCATGGGAACAATCCGGGCGGCAATCCGCCCGGCACACGCCGCCACCAGGGGATCATCCACATTGAGGACGGCGAAATCTGTTGCCGTCTGGTTGGCAAATACCCGCTCTTTGGCGCTGACGTACTCCTGAAAGCCGGCATAACGGTCCAGATGGTCCTCGGTGATATTGAGCAGCACGGATACCGTGGGACGGAATCGGTCAATACCCTCTAACTGAAACGAACTTATCTCGGCGACAACCCGCTCCACGACTTCACCGGACGTCACCAGATCTATCAGCGGATTGCCGATATTGCCGCCCACAAAGGTGGCAAAGCCGCAGGAGCGGAAAATGGCTCCGGTCAAGGTTGTTGTCGTAGTTTTGCCGTTGGTGCCCGTGATGGCCACCAGCGGCACCTGGATGAATCTGCTGGCCAATTCAATTTCGCTGATTACAGGAACTCCCCGCTCCCGGGCAAGGGCCAGGGGAGCGAGTTCCAGGGGCACACCCGGGCTGACGATTATCAGATCCGCCGCTGCAAAGGTCGCATCATTGTGAACACCCAGCTCCAGAATAACGTCACAATCGTCGAGGGCAGCAACAAACGTCGCCAGTGCATCCTGATTCTTCCGGTCGGTAACCGTAACCCGGGCACCACGGCCGACAAGAAACCGTGCCACGGACACGCCGGTTCGCGCCAGACCTACCACAAGGATTTTTTTATCAGCAAGTTCCGTCATCGTTCGTACCATGACCGCTGCGGTGCCGCCGTCCATCGGCGGCTGTTCAGCGGATTTTAAGAGTTGACAGGGCAATAAGCGCCAGAATTATAGTTATGACCCAGAAACGGACTATGATTTTCGGCTCGGCCACACCCTTGAGCTCGAAATGGTGATGAATGGGCGCCATGCGAAAAATCCGTTTGCCGCGATATTTGTAGGAGCCAACCTGGAAAATGACCGACAGGGCCTCGATGACAAAGATTCCGCCAACGATCACCAGGAGAATCTCCTGCTTGGTCAGAACCGCCAGCACGCCAAGGCCGCCACCCAGGGGCAGCGAGCCCACATCACCCATGAACACCTCGGCCGGATAGGCATTGTACCAAAGAAAACCCAGGCCGGCCCCAGCCATGGCACCGCAGAGAATTGCCAGTTCACCGGCGCCCGGCACATAGGGCACCTGCAGGTAATTGGCCAGCTTGAAGTTACCGGCAACATACGTCAGCAGCAGGTAGGTCCCCGCGTTGATGGACACCGGACCGATCGCCAATCCGTCCAGACCGTCAGTGAGATTCACCGCACTGCTGGCACCAAATATGACCAGCATGACGAAGGGAATGAAGAAAATACCCAGGTCGGGACTGAGGTTCTTGAAAAAGGGTATCGTCAGTGTCGTGGAAAAACCTGGTAGATAGTAGAGAACGGCACCGACCGTAAGGCCGAGAAAAACCTGCCAGAAAGTTTTCTGGCGCGGAGACAGCCCCCTGGGATTTTTTTCCACCACCTTCCTGTAATCATCGACGAAACCCACCAGGCCATAGCCGACTATAATGCTCAGGGCGATCCAGACGAATTTGTTGGACAGATCGGCCCAGAGCAGCGTCGGTATAACGATTGACGCCAGAATGAGAACACCGCCCATGGTCGGCGTCCCTTGTTTCTTCAGGTGCGATTCGGGGCCATCGGTGCGAATGACCTGGGTCACCTGGATCGACTGCAGCTTGCGGATCAGCCAGGGGCCCAGCAGAAAAGACACAACGAGCGCCGTAATGACCGCGTAAATGGTCCTGAAAGTCAGATACTTGAACACATTCAGGAAATGTACATCCGCTGCCAAGGGATACAGGAGATGGTACAGCATCAGCTCAGTGCCCCCTTTGTTCCTTCAGAAGAAAATGCGGCACGGAGCGCTTCGGCAATCCGTTCCATGCGCATGCCACGAGATCCCTTTACAAGAATGCAGTCCCCGGACCGTAAACGGGGAAGCAGATCGTCGACAATTTCCCGGTGGGAATCGGCCACGACAACAGCATCGGCGGAAAGCCCCGCAGACGTTGCGCCTGCCGCAACTGCCGGCGCCAGATCACCGAGTACATAGAGCCGTTGGACACAACCCGCGGCCAGGCGGCCGATTGCTTCGTGCGCCTTCAAACTCTCTTCGCCCAGTTCCAGCATGTCGCCCAGGACAGCGATACTCAACCCCTCCCCCCGGAGGGAGGCGACCGTTTCCAGAGCAACCTCCATGGACGACGGATTGGCGTTATAGCTGTCGTCCAGCAGGAGCAGTCCGGCAAACTCTTCGGGAGCAAGGCGTTTTACAACGGGTGCAAATGATTCCAGGCCTCTCTTGATCACAGCCGGCGCCACGCCCAGCACATGGGCGGCGGCAGCAGCCGCCAGAGCATTCAACGCATTGTGTCTGCCGAAAACCCGCATGGTTACCGGGATCGCTGCATCCGGTACCGTAACAATGAAGGACTGCCCCGTTCGTCCCTGACTGTGCCAGTTATCAGCCCGGACCATGTGGCTGCCGAAACCGAACGAGATTCTGCTGACCCCATCAGGGACCGGCATCTGGGCAACAAGGGCATCATCACCATTGAGGACTGCCGCTCCTCCTGCGTCAAGGCGCAGCGGCAGTTCACCCTTGGCCCTGGCAATAGCGTCGATGCTGCCCATGCTTTCCAGATGCGCCGGAGCCACATTGGTGACAATTCCCACCTGGGGACGGGCAATTTCCGCCATCCGGTCAATCTCGCCCGGTTTACTCATGCCCATCTCCAGAACGGCCCAGCGGTGGTCACCGGTCAATTGCAGCAGCATCAGGGGTAAACCGATCAGATTGTTCAGGTTGCCCGTGGTTTTCAGGCCGCAGCTGGTCTGCGCGAGAATTGTCGCCAGCATCTCTTTCGTGGTGGTTTTGCCATTGCTGCCGGTGACAGCGACGATCGGCACCGTGAAACGGCTGCGGTGAAATGCCGCCAGGTCACCCAGGGCCCGCAGGGTATCGTCGACGAGTATGCAGCTGATGCCGTCCGGCAGGCCTGCGGCATCGGCCCAGCGGCGCTCCGACAGGACTACTCTGACACCCCGATCAACGGCCACGGCAATATAATCATGGCCGTCGAACCGGTCACCCCGAAGCGGTATGAACAAATTACCGGGAGCAACCGTCCGGGAATCAGTGGAGACGGCGCTGACCGGTACATCGCTCGCCCCCAGGAGGACACCGCCAACCGCTGCGGCGATTTCACCGGTCGTGAACAAGGGGTTCATGGCCGCCCTCCCCGGCTTTGGAGCGCCTGTGCCGCTTCTTCCCGGTCGTCAAAATGATGCTTTTCCGTACCAATAATCTGGTAGGTTTCATGCCCCTTGCCGGCAATGAGGACAATGTCACCCGGCCGTGCCGCGGTTATCGCCAGTTCAATAGCCGCCCGCCGGGATACAACCGTCGCAAAGCCCTGCTCACCGAACCCATCAGTCAGCTCCTGCGCCATGTACTCCCGCAACCCCAGGGGGACAATACCTTCCCTGACATGCCGTAAGATTACCTCCGGGTCTTCCGTTCGCGGATTGTCCGAGGTGAGAATAGCCAGGTGACTGTACCGACCGGCAATTTCTCCCATGATCGGCCGTTTACCCTGGTCCCGGTCTCCGCCGCAACCGAAAACAGTGATAATGCGGCCTGACGCCAGATCGCCCACGGTCTTCAGGACATTCTCCAGCGCATCGCCGGTGTGGGCGTAATCGACCAGTACCGTGATATCCAGGTTATTCTCCACAACCTCCATGCGGCCGGCAACCCGGGCATGGTCGGCAATGCCGGCGCAGACGGATGCCAGGGGAACACCGAGAGCAACACCGGCGGCAACTGCCGCAAGGATGTTGTACAGGTTGAAGCGACCCAGCAGTCTTGAGGAGAAGGCGGCGTTGCCAAGGGGCGTACAGAGCATGCCCGAGATACCCGCTGTGGAAAAGTTGATTTGTCTCGCCGTTACCGCAGCACCTTCAGCAAGACCATAGGTGATCACCGGACAGGCAGCAGCTCGGACGAGCTGCCCCCCCACCGGATCATCCATATTGATTACGGCATGGCGCAGGGGCTTGGCTGTATCGGGCTGCAACAACTGGGAAAACAGCCGCTCCTTGCTGGAAAAATAGGACTGCATGTCATGGTGATAATCCAGATGATCCCTGGTCAAATTGGTAAAAATGCCCACGTCGAAACGGCAGCCATCAACCCGCCGCTGCTCCGGGGCATGGGACGACACTTCCATGACTATGCCTCGGGCCCCCAGGTCAACCAGTTGACGGAGGGTCTTCTGCAAATCTACCGACTCAGGGGTCGTATGGGACGAAGGCAGGACTGTCCCGCCAAGGCGGTATTCGATAGTACCCAGTACTGCCGCGGGGATACCGGCCTTCTTCAGGAGTGCTTCGACCAGATAGGTTGTGGTGGTTTTCCCGTTGGTGCCCGTAATGCCGATCAGGGGAATTCCCGCCGTAGGGTGACCATAAAATGCGGCTGCCATGAGCGACATGGCCAGGCGCGCATCGCGTACCGTTGCGGCCGGCACTCCCGGCGGCAGGTTGCAGTCATCCTCTACGACCAGCGCTGCCGCTCCGGCACGGACAGCCTGCTCAAGATACGCGTGGCCATCAACGGTTGCGCCGCGCAGGGCAAAGAAGAGCCCGCCGGCGGTCACTGTGCGGGAATCGTAGCAGAGGCCGCTGATGACCGTATCCGTAGTGCCGGTAACCCGTACCGGTTCCCCGAAGGAAGCAAGTAACTCGGAAAAACGCATTCCCTTCTCCATTCCCTGGAATACTCCAAATCGACCAGTGCCGTCAGGCAGCCGGCGCAAATTTGACCCATACCTGATCGGCAGGGCCCAGCTGGCGTCCCGGCAGCGGATTCTGTTCCACCGCACGACCACTGCCGATGATTTTCACGTTCAGAGATGTTCTTTCCATATAGCGCAGAACCTGGCGAATACTCATGCCTTGAAAGTCGGGCATAACGGCGCCGGCTACACCCTCGTCAATCAATCCTTCAGCGGCGGCCGTCATCTGCTGCTGATTCCGGTCATCGGTTTCTCCCTGGCCGGTTGACGTATCCCTGTTCTTCAGCGGTACGGTCGGCGGCACCTTCAGGTAGCACAACGACTGGAAGGCAATCTCCCGAAAAGCGGGTGCTGCGACTACACCCCCATAGGAACTTGTTTTGGGCTCATCAATGACAACCAGAATAGTCAGTCGCGGCTGGTCGGCCGGGACGAATCCCAGAAAGGATGCGGTTCGCTTGGTAGCCGAATAGCTTTTTGTAAGTGGATCGACCTTCTGGGCCGTGCCCGTCTTGCCGGCGACCCGATGACCGTCGACGGCAGCATTCAGTCCCGTTCCGCCTTCGTCGGCAACCTGCTCCATCATCTTTGCCACGACCTGAGCAGTGCGTGGCGATATGACCCGGCGGCGGATCTGAGGCGAGAACTGCCGGACCACCGTGCCGGACGCATCAGTGACGCTGTCCACCACGTACGGCTTTACCAGTACACCACCATTGGCAATGGCCGAAACAGCGGAAACGAGCTGCAGTGCGGTTACGGAAACCCCTTGTCCGAAGGAAATCGTCGCAAGGTCAATGGGCACCCAGCGGCTTTGGTCCCGCAGGAACCCGACAACCTCGCCCGGCAGCTCGATATCGGTTTTTTCACCAAAACCAAAACTTTTCAGGGAGTTGTGGACCCGTTCCGGCCCCATGCGGCTGCCAATCTTGGCAACGCCGATGTTGCTTGAATATTTGAGCACCTCGGCAATGCTCAGGGTTCCATATTTATGGGTATCGTGTATTACCCGCCCGCCGATTGCAAACTTGCCGTTTTCACAGTGAATACTGTCGCTGGGTCTTACTACTTTTTCTTCAAGGGCACTGGCCATAAGAAAGACCTTCATGGTCGATCCGGGCTCGAAGCTGTCGGCCACGACCCGGTTGCGCAAGGCATCATGGGCGTACTTGCGAAACGCATTGGGGTTGAATGTGGGATAGGAGGCCATGGCCAGAATCTTGCCGCTGCGCGGATCCATAACCAGAGCCATCCCCCCGGCTGCCCGACTTTGCGTCACCGCCTTGGCAAGTTCCTTTTCCGCCAGGTACTGAATGTTCTTATCCAGCGTCAGGGTCAGGTTATAACCCTTGGATGCCTTCTTGATCACCGTTCCCTTCAGGGCAATATCACGTCCAAGCGCATCGCGCTCGGTAACCAGATACCCCGTGTTGCCAAGAATCAGCGAATTGTACTTCAGCTCTATTCCCTCAAGACCTTGCGGGTCGAGGCCGGTAAAGCCCACAACGTGGGCGGCTACTTCCGAGTTGGGATAGAACCGGCGCGTTTCCTTGACAAAGCCGACACCATCAATTTCCTGCTCCTTTATCTTACGGACCAGTTCAGGAGTCACCTGCCGCCGCAACCAGACAAAACTTTTCTTGCCGGAGAGCTTCCTGGCAAGGTCCTCCTGGGGTATGCCCAGCAGCGGGGCAAGTTTCGCTGCTGCGCCACGGGCGTCGGTTATGGCAACCGGCTCGGCAAAGCAGGAATCCACCTCGATGGACACGGCAAGGGCTGAACCCGTACTGTCGTAAATGGTGCCCCGGGCCGGGGTCAGCGGGACCATTTTCTGGTGCTGCTTTTCAGCAAGTCTGGCCCAATCGTCTTTTTTGATGATCTGCAGGTAGAACGCGCGACAAGAAGTCGCAACAAAGAAGAGTACAAACAGGCCGCCAACAATGCGGATGCGGATTCTGGCCCATTTCTCCCGGGTATCCTTCATCGGACGACAATTACCTGTTGCTCTGTGGGTAATGCCATGCCGAGTTCTTCTTTTGCCAGGGCCTCAATGCGCGCCGGATGTTTCAGCGAGGCAACCTCAAGCTTCAGCCGGTTCTTTTCCTGTTGGAGATTATCGATTGTCCGGTTGGCCTCGGTAATCTGTACATTCAGGTCGACAACCTGCACCCGGGACCAGACGTGGAAGAGCGAAAGGAGCGTCAAAAGCCCCAGCACCGTAATGAGATAGGGAAACAGATCCCATCGCTGGGCAACAGCAATGTCGATTTTCTTCGGTGCCATGGCCCTGCTGAAAACACTTTTGGCTGTAATCATCACACCCGCTCCTTTCGCCTACAATTTTTCAGCAGCTCGCAGCTTTGCACTCCGTGACCGTGGATTGGCGGAGCGTTCCTCCGGTCCGGCAACAATCGGTTTGCCGGTCACCTTCCGCAGGAGCGGAAGTTTTCCACAGACACACCGGGGGAAACTCTTCGGGCACGTGCACCCGGTGGCAAACTCAGCGAATACCCGTTTCACGATCCGGTCTTCAAGGGAATGAAACGAAATGACGACGATTCTGCCGCCGGGTTTCAGGACGCTGATTCCAGCCGTCAGCCCCTTCTCAAGGCTCCCCAGTTCATCATTGACCGCAATGCGCAGCGCCTGGAAGGTCCTGGTGGCCGGATGCAGGCGGTCTTCCCACTTCGCCCGGGGAATCGCCCCCTTTACCAGGTCCACGAGCTGCGCCGTTGTCTCGATCGGAGAAACCTCCCGGGCCCTGACGATGAATTCGGCAATCCGCCGCGCCCACCGCTCTTCGCCATAGGCGCTGATAATCCGCTCCAACTCTTCTCCGTCAAGACCATCGACCAGATCCGCCGCCGTTGGCCCAACCGAAATATCCATCCGCATATCGAGCGTCGCGTCCTGCTGGAAACTGAACCCGCGCTCCCCGGTATCGAGCTGGTGGGACGATACACCCAGATCAAGGACAATGCCGTCCACCGATCGGACACCCTCCCGACCCAGAACCTCGACCAGGGCGGCAAAATTCGCCTTGATCAGCCTGGCGCGCTCACCGAACGGGGAAAGGACAACCTTTGCTGCGGCAAGAGCGGCATCATCCCGGTCAAGGCCGTAGAGCACACCGTCCGGACCAGTCGCCTCAAGCACACCCCGCGCATGGCCGGCTCCTCCCAGCGTACCATCCACATACACGCCACCCGAATGGGGGGCAAGCTGCATCAGTACTTCATGGTACAGTACTGAAACATGTTGAAATTCTTTCACTAAAGCCCCAATTCGGCCAGGGCCGGCGAATCGATCGGGAAGTTCTGTTCGTCCTGTCGGCGAACTTTTTCATATTCGGCAAGACTCCAAACTTCCGCTTTGTCCAGCAACCCGACAAAGACGATTTCCCGCTCCAGCACCGCGCTCTTCCGCAGATGGGGTGGTATCAGTATTCGCCCCAGCTTGTCGGCCGTACACTCCACCGCCGGGGCAATAATGGTGCGCTTGATGGCAACCAGCGCCGCCGAAGACAGCCCCAGTCCCGTTCCCTTCTTCAGCCTTTCTTCCAACTCGGCCCAGTCGCTCGGGTGGTAAAGCGCCAAACCTGAACAACACAACCCATCAGCCAGGGGAACCGGATTCGAGTTCGTCAGAAAGAACCGCACTTCCCCCGAGCCAGCCGCGATAATTTCACGGAATTTGGCCGGAAGACTGGTGCGCCCCTTCCCGTCAATTGTGGTTTCAAACAAACCACGAAACATCGATCCCCCCAAACATGCCACTTTTTGCCACTTTTTGCCACTTTGTGGTCAAACTATACTAAGGGGCATAGGTGTTGTCAAGGCAAAAGTAAGTTGAAAAAAGAGAAATTTTCACCGGTTTTTTAAGCAGTTAAGAGCAGTCAACCTTGTGGGGGGAGGCACCGTGGACATCAGTCGGTCGAACACTGTTTTTCGTAGAGAACATACGCACTACGGTCACTGCGGAGGCCGCGGAGATTCGCTGGAACTTCCTCACGAACATTCGGATGTTTCATACGGCACATGTTCATGCGGACGGGACAGGGCGGGATGCGGCACGAAGGACATGCGGGGGATGTATAGAATCATTCAAGGATACAGCAGCATAATCCGGAAAGAACTGGCCACTACTTTTCTTTCTTGCGGTCAGCAAGCGAGACCACCTTTGCACTTACCTTTTTTGAAACGTCCTGCCCGGAAGGCTGTAGTGCCGCAGAACTCGACTCTTCGGCAGGGAACAGTGCCGGAGAGACAATTTTTTCGAGGACCACCGGTGTGCCTCCCATGGTAAAAGGCGCACCACAGATCTGTGCCTCCTCAAGTATCCAAGTGAAAATCTGCAGGGGGTGAGTCAGAATCAGCAGCCGCACCTGCCACCAGCCAGGCTTGACGTCGGCGGCAATCTCTTCAACCCTCGCAAAAAAAGCCGG
The DNA here is from genome assembly GCA_964434465.1 of uncultured Geobacteraceae bacterium. GTDB lineage: Bacteria > Desulfobacterota > Desulfuromonadia > Geobacterales > Geobacteraceae > RPRC01. The sequence continues at coordinate 2,077 of CAYSWG010000027.1, read as the reverse complement.
TTTATTGTCAATATGAATACAAACCAGATCATGGACTGTCGTAGCCACAGCACCTCCTCTTTTCAGTTATCGGAAACTCGCCTGCGGAGGAGCCCGGCATCCTGATTCTCCAGGTAGCGTGCATAGCCGAGAAGCAAGCCGAATCCCAAACGCCGGCTGAACAGTCGATCCATGTGCCCGTAGCGCTCCCGGAGCGAAGCCTCCAGGTCGTAGAGTCGTCGCAGATCCACAGGGTCAAGCCGTTCTTCAACCATATCACAATGGAACGTGACGCAAATCAGCGGCCGGAAAGCAGGAGCCATGAGACACGCCCCCTGAATCAAAAACGGACACCTGCCACCCGAGAAGTCCGGTCGAAAAAGCACCGTATCCGTCGCGAGAAATACCAACAGATCCACAAGAGTAAAATGGTACCTGCCCTTTTCGCAGCAGCGCCCCCCGCAGGAGGCACAGAGCGCCGGCGCTCCCGCCACGGCGGCAAGGTCGGCTATGGCGCGCTTGTCTTCCTGAATTGCCTCGACAAGGGTCAGTATCGCTGCTTTCTGTTCTCGGGAGAGCGCCGCATACTCACGTTCTGCAGCCTCAACAGCGCCGTCCCACTGTTCCTGGTCGGTCACCGGAACCCCTCTTCTCCCGTACAGGTGAAACAATACATTGGCTGAAGCAGCCCATAAGCCGGGTTCTGTTTCCGAAGCCGGTTACCCGACTCGGGACGATGACCATTCCTCTAGCACCGCCGTTGCCGACGGCGTCAAGCAGCCAACCCGGAAGCTCGGGCGGGCAACCCTCTGCGCTTCCCTATTTGGCCTTGCTCCGGGTGGGGTTTACCGAGCATTCGACGTCACCGCCGAACCTGGTGAGCTCTTACCTCACCCTTTCACCCTTACCCGTCTTCGCCGAGGCCATGACGGGCGGTCTTCTCTCTGTGGCACTTTCCCTGGGGTCACCCCCGCTGGACGTTATCCAGCACCATGCCCTGTGGAGCCCGGACTTTCCTCTCCCCACCGATATTGCGGCATCGGTGGGCAGCGGCCATCTGGCCTGCTTCAGCCAAACTACTTATACAGCAACTTCCTCCCCTTCCTGCCGCAGGAAAAGAATTCTCTGACAATGGGGGCAGGTAATCAGCTCATTCGCCTTGAACAGGCTGTTGAACAACTGGGGTGGAAGATTCATATTGCAGCCGAGACATGAACCACTCCGTGCCTCAGCAAGGGCAATGCCTTGACGCCGCTCGCGCAGGGTGGCATAGCGTTTCAGCAGTGAAGGTGAAACCGACCCGGCCGTTGCCTCGCGCACCGCACACTCTCCGGCAATGACTGCCTCAAGCGTACCGATCCTGGCCTGCAGATCGGCGTTCCGGGCAGCGGCAGTCTCCTCAAATGCGCGCACTTCATCCATCTTTGCCGTTACGTGCGCCGTCAGCTCGTCGATCAGGGTTATTTTCTGGAGGATCTGATCCTCCAACTCCCCTTTCACTTTCTTTGCTGCTGCAACCTCCTTGGAAACCGCCTGATACTCTTTCTGGGTCTTGATTTCCCGCAATCGCGACTCCGAACGGGAGATCGCTTCAGTCTCAACCGCCAGATTCGCTTCCAGCTCGCGTCTCTCCCCTTCGACCGCAGCAAGCTCGGCTTGCCTGGCATCAGCTGCCACACGCAACTCTCCTGCCCTGGCCGCCAACGACTGTATTTCCTCTTGAAGCGCATGGGCTTCGCCCCGGGAAGCATCTATCCTCAGGTCAATCACCTGCAACTGTGCCAGAATCTTCACATTCTTACCCAAAACGTACCTCCTGTCTTTCTGCTGCATGTATAAAGAATGTCCGGAAGGGAACCTCATCATCCAGGATGAGGACGCACGGTCCGGCCATGACTTCTCAAACCGCTCCATGGCAACATTGGTGCCCTATCGATACCAAAAGGGATCATGTTCTGCCGCAGCCATGACGAGTACGTCAGAAAAACCCCGCGCAGGCAGGGTCGTTTGCAGGGTGAGCACCAGTTCTTCAACCATGATCCGCTCCGAATGGAAATGGCCCATGTCAATCAGGGCAATACCCCGTTCCTCGGCATCA
>CAYSWG010000026.1:7129-16568 GCA_964434465.1 uncultured Geobacteraceae bacterium | reverse complement strand
GTGTTGACCGGATAGTGGGCGCAGCCGGCAAGACCCGCCAGCAGGCATACGAGAATGATCTCAGCCAATTTTGTCAAAGAACACCTCCCGCGGCTTGACCGATGTGGTACCGATAATCGGCAGGGTCATGGCTCTCGGCACGTAGTCCCAGGGCTCACCAAGGGAGAACGTATGGGTGCCCTCCTCCACCGTCAGCGTCCTGTTGGTCAGGCCGGCCTCCTCGCCGTCAATCAGCACTGTTCGTTCATTCTGGTAGATTACCGTCACGTACTCCATGGGTGTCCCCCTTTCCGCTCGTCCGGTGCAGGCACCCGCCCAAGGTTTCTGCACGGCATGCCACCATCAGTCCAGCCGGTACAGGTCGGGGCGCCGGTCCGTCAGCACACCCATCTGCTCGCGGACCTGGTCGGCCTCAGCCAGATCTATGGAAACGGTCAACAATTCCTCTGCCCCGGCGTCCGCCTCGGCAAGCACCCTGCCCCACGGATCCACAACCCGGGACGAGCCACAGTATTCCACCAGATCGCCTCCGCCAAAATCCTCTCTGCCGACACGGTTGACGGCAACGAAAAACAGTTGGTTTTCAATGGCCCGGGCCCGGGTCAGCACCTGCCAGTGGTCCAGACGGGGATGGGGGAAGGCTGCCGGCAGCAGCACCAGACGCGCCCCCTGGAGGGCGTAGCTGCGGAACAGTTCCGGGAAGCGCAGATCGTAGCAGATGGCAAGACCGGTCCCGCCCCAGGGTGGGACGACCAGGCCAAGTCTGTCGCCGGCGCGCAGGTGATGCTCCTCATGGAGCAGACTGAACAGATGAATTTTGTCATAGAGTCCCGCCAGGGTACCGTCGGGAGCGAACAGCAGGCAGGAATTGGCAACCCCTTCGGCGCTGACCGTGGGCTGGGATCCGGTCAGCCAGATCTGATACCGGCCGGCCAGGTCGGCAACCGCTGCGATGGTCCGTTCGTGGTCCATGGTTGCTGTCCGCAGATACGGCCAGGCAAAGCCGCTGGTCCACATCTCCGGGAAACAGACCAGGTCACTGCCGCGACTGCGTGCTTCGGCAACCAGAGATTCGGCCCTGGCCAGGTTAAGTTCCGGCTTGCCGGGAACCGCCAGGAACTGGGCCAGGGAAAGGGTTAGTTTCATGACAGACGCTCCTTGCCCGATCCGTCAGGCTTTGACAATGGCCCCCGGGGAGGACGGGGTCACCCCCGCAAGAAAACCAGGGAGAGAACGGTCAGGCCAATACCGGCGCTGCGCAGTAGAGTCGGCCGCTCCCGGTAGAGTACCAGTGCCAGGAGCACGGCAACGACAAAGTGCATGCCGGTAATGACCGTAACCAGGGACAGGGGACCCCTGCCGAGGGCTTCCAGATAGGCATAGTAGCCGATTACGTTGATGACGCCCATGACCAGGCCGATGCGCAGGGACCGGTGAACGACAGCCGGTTGCGGTCGGCGTGACCGGATTACCGCCCCGCAGGTGAAAAGGGTGGACAGACCATATGAAACGGCCATGAAGGCCACCTTGTCCGTACCCGCTGCCGCATAGCGGCTGGAAACAGCCGCTGCCGCACCGGCCAGAATTGCCGCTGCCACGTACAGATAGCCTCCGGAATTCTTCCCCGGAACCACGCTGCCCCGACCCCGGTCCCAGGCAACGAGCATGGCTGCCGCAAGGGCGAAGACCAGACCGACACCCTGCCGCTGGCCAAGCCGTTCATGGAAAAAGACCAGGGAAATCACCACGACCAAAACCACGTCAAGCCTGATGAGCGGGTAGGCAACCGTGGCCGGCAACCGTTTCAGGGCTTCTATGTGTGTTACGGTGGCCAGGAGGAAGGCCAGGCTGTTGACCAGACCGGTTGCCAGTAAATAGCTGCCGTTGGGCAGCGGTGCGCCGCGGAGCAGAAAGATCACCGCGCTGATGACGGTTACCGTACCCATGAAGGCCAGGGTCGTCCAGGCGGTGTCACAGGAGCGTTCAACGGCAACCTTGTAGAGGAAACGCTGGGAGCCCATGAGCAGCAGGGCGGCTACGGCAAGGACGAACCAGTCGGTCATGGGCAACCTCCGCCACCGGCCCGATACCCGTCAGTACAGCACAGCGCCGGCCTCAGTACAAACCCCGCACATACGCTACCAGGAGCCGCACACCAGTTCCGGTCGCCCCCTTGGGCAGATAGTGCCGCCCCTTTTCCTCCCAGGTGGTGCCGGCAATATCCAGGTGGGCCCAGGGAGTGGAGCCGACAAACTGCTTCAGAAACCAGGCGGCGGTGATCGTCCCCGCTCCCGGTCCCCCGGCATTCTTCAGGTCGGCGATGTCGCTTTTCATGGCTTCCCCGTATTCCTCCCAGAGGGGCAGTTGCCACAGCCGTTCGCCGGTTGCATGCCCCGCCTTTTCCAGGGCGCGCAGGAGGGTCTTGTCCGTGCCCAGCAGTGCGGATGCCTGGTTGCCCAGGGCGACGATACAGGCGCCGGTCAGGGTGGCGATATCGATAATGGCCGCCGGCCGGTAGCCGAGGGCATGGTGCAGAGCGTCACAGAGCACCAGGCGCCCTTCCGCATCCGTATTGACTATTTCAACGGTTTTCCCGGACAGGGTGGTGATTACATCACCCGGTTTGCAGGCATTGCCGCCGGGCATATTTTCCGCCACGGGAATGAGGCCGACCAGGTTGACGGGCAACTTCAGGGCGGCCACTGCCCGGAAAACACCCATGACGACTGCGGCTCCGGCCATGTCGTCCTTCATGCGCTCCATGCCTTCCCGGGGTTTGAGGGAAATGCCCCCCGAGTCAAAGGTAATACCCTTGCCCACCAAAACCAGCGGCTTCTTCCCGGATCCGGCCCCCTGATATTCCAGCGATATGAAGTGAGGCTGTTGCCGTGAGCCACGGGAAACTGCCAAAAGCGCGCCCATGCCCCGCCTCTCCAGTTCATCCCGCTGCCAGACATGACAGGAAATGTCATAGCGGGCCGCCAGTTCCTGGGCTTTTTCCGCCAGGTAGGCGGGGGTGGCCACATTCCCCGGCTGGGAAACAAGATCCCGGCTGAACCGGACCGCTGCCGCAATGTGGGCAACTTCCGCCAGCACGGTTTCCGCCGCCGGAAGATCCGTTCCACCGGGCACCAGCATGACCGCCTGGACCAGGACGTTTTTGTCCTCGGGAGCACTGCGGTACTGGTCGAAGGAGTAGCCACCCAGGAAAAACCCTTCGGCAACGGCCCGCAGGATACTCTCGCCGTCCGGCAACAGCAGGGAACAGGTCGCCAGGGACAGTGATCTGAGGCTCTGGGCGGCGCTGCCGGCGGCCTGGCGATACTGCTCCGGGTCGTGTTCCCGGGTCTTGCCCATGCCGACCAGAAGCAGCCGCTCAGCCGGCAGGCGACCCAGGGTGTGGATCAGCCTGGTGGTGTTCCGGGCACCGCTGAATTCCCTGTGCTGATACAGGCTGGAGATCGCCCCGTCCAGCGCCTGGTCAAACCCGGTGAGACTTTCTGCGAAAGCGGGCACCGGCGCCGCGGCAGTTCCTTCATAACAGAACAGTATCAGTAACGGGCAGGCATGTCCGAGCGCGACTTCACTGCAGGCCAGAAATTTCATCCATGGTCTCCTCAGGAGTTATCCGGCGGCAGAGTACTGTCGTCCCGGTTGCTTTTGTAAGTAATAAACGGAACTTCACGGATTTGCAAGGGCAGATCCCCGTTCCACTGCCGGTCTCCGGAAACCGGGGCCGCGTTGACTTTTCCAGCGGCCTGTGGAATCATGCCCCCATGAACATCATCGCCGATATGCACACCCATACCATCGCTTCGGGACATGCCTATTCAACCGTGAACGAAATGGCCGAAGCAGCCGGCCGCAAAGGCTTGCAGGCAATGGCCCTGACCGATCACGGCCCCGCCCTCCCCGGCGGCCCCCACCTCTACCACTTCGGCGCCATGCGCTTCATACCCAAGCGTATTGCCGGAGTGCGAATCCTGCTCGGCGTCGAAGCCAATATCATCGCCCCGGACGGCTCCCTGGACATGCCCGACAGCTATCTTGCCAAACTGGATTTCGTCATGGCCGGCTTTCACGAGCAGTGCGGTTTCGATAACCGGGGCATGGACAGCAATACAGACGCCCTGCTGCGGGCCATGGCCCATCCACGGGTAAAAGCCATATCCCATGCCGGCAACCCCCAGTACCCGCTCCACTACAAAGCCGTGGTGGCAGCGGCCCGGGAAACCGGCACGGCTCTGGAAATCAACAACTCTTCCTTTTCCCAAAGTCGCAGGGGGAGCAGGCCCAATTGCGAATATCTGGCGGATTTGCTGGCCCGGTCGGGAGCGCCGGTCGTTGTAGGCAGCGATGCGCACATCGCCCAAGGGGTGGGAGAATTTGCCGAGGCCGTTGCCGTGCTCGTCAAGGCAGGGGTTGCTGCCAGGCAGGTAGTCAATGCCTCCTATGGTCAGCTGCTGGCATTCCTTGGTCTTGAAGGTGACCGGGTGGAAAACGGGGGGTAAGGGCGGCGACATTCGCCGCCAGGTCAATGGCGGGGTCGGTCGAGGATTTCCCGGACTTTTTCAAGAAGTTCCTCTGGCGGTAGCGGTTTGGCAACGAAATCACAATCCTTGTCCACGCCACTGGCGCCATTGAGGATATCGCCGGCATAACCACTGGTAAAAAGCACCGGCATGGCCGGACGCAGCTTCCGTATCTCTTCGTATACTTCCCGCCCATTCATTTTCGGCATGATCACATCGAACATGAGCAGGTCAATGAGCTCCCCGCACTCTTTGAATCGGTTGAGGGCCTCCAGGCCATCGGCCGCTTCGATGACCGTATAGCCGCACTCTTCGAGAATTTCCCGGTCCAGTCGGCGCACATCGTCATCATCTTCAGCAACAAGTACGGTTTCCGTACCCCGACGCAGCACCGGTCGTGCAGCGGCATCACTGCTTCGCCCTTCCTCCTCCACCAACGGCAGGTATATGGAAAATTCCGTTCCTATGCACGGAGCACTGCTCACCTTGACCTGGCCATTCTGCTGCTTGATCAGACCATAGACGATGGCCAGGCCCAAGCCGGTTCCCTTCCCCGGTTCCTTGGTGGTAAAAAACGGTTCAAAGATCTTTTCCCTGGTGGCTGCATCCATGCCGATGCCCGTATCGGTAACGGAAATGCAGGCAAACACCCGCCCCTCTCCTCCATTCCCACCGTCCAGGGTCTCGGTTACCGCAGCGGTCCGGATTGTCACCCTGCCCCCCTGGGGCATGGCATCCCGGGCATTGGTCACCAGGTTCATGAGCACCTGCTCCAACTGGCCATCATCAGCCAGCACCACCAACCGTTCCCTGCACAGATCGGTGCGGAATTCTATGTCCTCCCGAATGAGGCGTGAGAGAAGTTTTCCAATCTTTTCAATGGTTTCATTGACATTGATGTGGTGGGGGTTGGTTATCTGCTTACGGCTGAAGGTCAGGAGACTGCGGGTCAATCCGGCGGCACGTTCCGCCGAGGTGAGAATCTGCGTCGCATAATGATGCAGGCTGGAATGCTCTTCGGTCTTCATTGCCAGCAGATGACCATAGCCGATAATGGCTGTCATGATGTTGTTGAACTCATGGGCTACTCCGCCGGCCAGTTGACCGATTGCCTCCATCTTCTGGGAATGGTGCAGTTGATCCTCCAGGCGGCGCTTTTCCTCAGCCGCCCCGCGACGGTCGCTCACATCCGTTGTGGTGCCGGTCATGCGTAGCGGACGGCCGATGTGATCTCGCTCCACCACCTTGCCCCGGTCAAGAACCCACTTCCACTCACCTGATCGGGTCACCATCCGATACTCAATGGCATACTGGCCGGTTGCGCCGCGCAAATGGTCTGCCAGATGTGCTCTGACTGACTGCCTGTCCTCAGGATGGATGAGGCAGTGGCCAAGGGCAAACCGTTGGCTTACTTCTTCGGGACTGAAGCCCAGAATAGCCGCCCAGCGAGGGCTGAGCCGTGCCTGCCCCGTGCCCAGCGACCAGTCCCAGAACCCGTCGCTGCTCCCTTCCAGAACAAGATTGAGCTGATCCTTGCTCTCCCGGAGCTCCCGCTCCGCACACCGCGCCTCCTCAAGGGCGTGCACCAGTTGTCCCGACCGTTTTTCAATCTCCCGGTCCATGAGCGACAGCAGGCGCTGGTTGGCAATGAGCTGGCCAAGGCAGTTGCAGTAAACTTGCAAAAACCGTTCATGCCATTCGGTGAAAAAATTCGTCGTGGAGTGGGAAATATTGAGAACACCCAGCACTTCCCCGCCGGGCTGGAACAGAGGTACGCTGATCAGAGAACCAACCGGACTCCCCGGATACTGCTTGAATCGTGGATCGGCGGTACAATCACGGCAATGCTGCACGACGCCGGATTGTACTGCATGACCCATGATGCCTTCACCAACGGCTGCTTCACTGGACAGGAACGGTTTATCAGCTGCCGCCGTGTCGCAATCATCCTGATAGTTGTCCCAATCGAGACCGACACAATTTATCAGGCGACCGTCCCGGAGGAGAAATACGGAACAGCGTTCCATATCAACATACTCCAGCAGGCCGCGCAAAGCCTTGCGCAGCAGGGATTCCAGGTCGGGGTAGCGACTATCAAGAGTGCTGAGCTCACTGAGAGCGGAAAAAGAGTCAATCAGATTAATGAAGCGCTCATTCAGTTCGGCAAATGCCTTTTCGGTCACATGCTCGCCCATTTCACTCACCCGCCGCCATAAGGGATGCCATAGAGTACAGGTCTTCCAGTTGCCCTTCCAGGCTCAGGCTGATCCGCTCCAGGGCGGCGTCTCCAACACCCAGAAATGCTTCCCGCTCCCTGTCCCGGGGCAGATCACCCGAGAGGAACAGACCCTGTGCCAATTGCTCGCAATAGCCGACCAGAGCTACAATGGGCCAGAAATCACCACGGTACTCCCGTCGTTTGTGGTACTCCATGACACAGACAATGTCCCGGGGCAGATGCCACTTGCGGGCCAACCACCCGCCTGCCTGGGCCTGTTCGATGCCGAGGACACTCCTGATCCGTTCAGTTGTTGTTGCCGTTTCCCCGGCAACCGGCCGGACAAAGGCCCGGGACAACTCTTCAGGGAACAGGTGGGCTAGTACCGGAATGCCCAGGTTGTGCAACAATCCGTCCAGGTGGATGTTGTCGATATCCTGGCGGAGATCAGGGTCCAGCGAAGTGAACAGGGTCTGGGAAAGCTGTGCCGTGACCATGGCCGTAAACCAGTAGTACTCAGCCTTAAATCCGCGGCACCGCTTCACATCAAAAACGTTGCTCAGGGCAATGCCCAGCACGATGCTTTTGACAAGTTTGATACCCAGCACCTTGTAAATTGCGTCATATACGGTTCGTACACCACCGGGCCAGCCAAAATAGGCGGCATTTGCCATACCGAGCAAACGAGCAGCGATCTCCGGCGATTGCTCGATAGTTGCCGCCAGCTCGGCGATTTCCACATCCGGAGACATACAGAGAATTTTCTGGGCGATGAGCGGCATGGGCGGTATTTCTTTGAGTAGAAGAATTTTCTGCCGCACTTCGGCCGCACTGAGAGTTTCCTGCATTACCTGGTTCCCTTTCCTGCTCCGTAGACTGCCCTCGATTTCCTGCCGCGAGCAGCACATGTTCCTTTCCTCTTCCTTTGACTCGGTAAGCAAGGAACGAAACGCGTATCACTCATATCGCAATAATTACCAGAAACTTTAATTGTTTATGAAAAAAGAGCAAGCACCGGTACAACGCATCAGGAACTGTGCGGCGCATGAACAGGGGAGGTGAAGCATGGGGTATCCGGCAAGAGGGACACAGGGCAGCAGCACCATGCCGACACTGCATGAATTACGGCATGGCGCCCGGCCCGGTCGGCCCACTACTCTTCTTTTTCGAATGTGCCCTTTTCCTGGCATTGGGGGCACTTTTGCGGTTTACAGCGTCCTTCCTTGGTAAAACTGCAGGACTTGCATTTCCATACTGCCATGGTGCATTCTCCTTTCTCCCGTGTAATGATTGGTACCGGCCATCCGGACACTCCCGATGGACCAAATCTGGGTTCCCTTTCGGAGACGGTGCATTTTCGTTCCGGCAAGGAAATCATCGGGGTGCGCGGGGGGCGTACATCGGCACGCCACACAAGCAACCCCGGAAACTGCCACCGCCCGGGTGAAACTGAATTCATGGCCGCTGGAGCATGCCCTGCAGATCCTCAGCGATCGATTTCAGCTTTCGTACCCTACCGGCAGGCTGCGGCCCGAAACAGCGCCACAGCGGTCTTGCTGTCAGTGATACTGCCATCCCCTGCCATGGCAAGCGCTTTTTCCAGGGGTATTCGCATCGTCTCTATGTCTTCATACTGCTCGGGTTGGGCACTGCCTTGCACGAGCCCCCTGGCCAGAAACAGGTGAATGACTTCATCAAAGACACCAGGAGATGGATGGATAATGCCAAGCCCCAGCAACTCTCCAGCAATCAGTCCCGTTTCTTCGAGCAGTTCCCGTCGGCCGCAGGCATCCGGCGCTTCTCCCGCATCAAGACGTCCCGCCGGTATTTCCAGGAGTTTTCCCCCGGTCGCCGGCCGTAATTGTCTGATCAGCGTGACCGTTCCATCGTCGTGGAGCGGCAGCACGCCAACGCCGCCCGGATGACGAACGACCTGGAACCGATGCCAGCCCTTGGTGCCGACATATACATCCATCTCCTCCAGATCGACAACCAGACCCTCGAACAGCATCCGCCTGTTTTTCGTTTCCACAAACGTCCTTTCCGCTCCTCTGTCTGGTTTTTTCCTGAAATGATGCCGTTTTCCCGAAAGTATGCTATGCTTTTTCTGCCAGAAGCCGCAGGCAACTACTCCAACGGAGACCGACCATGAAAAAACTACTGTTTATCGCCGGGGCAGCAACTCTCGCGCTTGGTGTCAGCTGCGCCATGTTTACCGCCTGGAAAGCCATTCCGCCACCAGGTGGCTGCGACCAGTGCCACTCCGTTCCCATCAGCAGTAACTGGACCGTTGCCTACAAGGCGCCAACACTCTCCGATGAGAAGGACACCAAATCCTTCCAGACCGCAGCGTCGACCATGCCGCCGCTGGAAAAACCAGCGTCTTCCCTCGAGGTCCGCAAGACCGCCGACGAGGAGTGCTTTGCCTGCCATCGTGCGCCGACACCTTCCCACAAGGGCAGAATGGGCAAGTTTCACAACGGCAAATTCTAGCAGCTGCCTTTTGCTGTATGTTTATCCCCCGGCGCGGTGGTTTACCCCATGGTTCACGCAGGGCAATCACGCGTATTACCGGTGGCCGTCAACTGCAGCCCTGCTGTAGGCATGTATCTGTAGTATTCAACGCCTCTGTTCAATCCTTGAGAGCCGCAAGCAGTTCTGCGGGGATTCGCTTGGCCTTCATCCCCGG
>CAYSWG010000026.1:0-7108 GCA_964434465.1 uncultured Geobacteraceae bacterium | reverse complement strand
CAAGCAACTTGCCATCAAGGACGCGCACGACCTGCTGCCCCAGAACAAACGAGCTTCTGCCCACCTCCAGCACCTCTGTCTCGACCCGCACCAGATCGTCAAGCACCGCTGCCGCACGATAATCAATTTCCAGGCGCACCACCGGGAAGATGCTCCCCGCCTCGGCGAGACCGGCAACGGATAATCCCCGCTCCCGAATGAATTCTGTTCGGCCCCGTTCAAAAAAAGCCAGATAGCGTGAGTGATAGACAACCCCACCGGCATCCGTATCCTCGTAGTATATGCGAAATTCCATAGCGCTCCTTTCAAGGCGTAGCGGGTCTTACGAAGAATCTCTTACCGGCAGACGTACCGGTAGCCTGACTATTGCCCCCTTGCCGCCTGCACAAAAAAGAGGCAGCCAAATTTGGCAAGTAAGGGGCTTTTGTTGCCCTGCCAAGGCCGCGGCATTCGTCTCAAAGCGAAACGCGTCACAAGGCATTTTTGGGCTAATGGATGATTTATATTGTTTTCTGCATGGTGTCTTTGTCCGACGTCATCCCCTTGCCATGATGACCAGGCATCGCTCATCACCGCTTTCCGGCAAGGCCTGCTGGATGCACTCCACTCGCTCCAGGCCCAGTCGTGCAAGCGCTGCTCTCGCTTCAGCTGCTTCCGAGATACCCTCTCGCCCTTTCATGGCGATAAGGTATCCGGTGTCCTTGAGCAGCGGCTCGGCCAGCCTGGCAAAATACTGCAGATCAGAGAACGCCCGGGACACTATGCGATCGAATCTACCGGCAAACTGCTCCACCAACTGTTCACCGCGCTCATGCAGTGCCGTGAAGTCATGCAAGCGGAGGAGACGTGCCATGTGGCGCTGGAACAAAATTTTTTTCTCCACGGCATCCACCGAAACGGCTGTCAAAACTGGAAGCATTATTTTCAGGGGGATCACCGGAAAACCACCGCCCGACCCAAGATCAAGCATCGTCTTGGCCTCCGCCAGCATGGGCAGCAAGACCAGAGAGTCCACAAAGTGCTTGAGCACCGTATCCCGTTCACTCCTGATGGCGGTGAGATTTACTTTCTGATTCCACTTGTGCAGTTCGTCATGAAAAAGGGCAAAGGCATTCTTCTGCTCTGCGCTCAACTCAATAGACAACGTCGTAGCAGATTGGATCAACAACTCCATCCCAGTGCCGGTCATTTACCGCGCACCGCCCGTACCGCAACGGCAAGTATTGAAACAGCTGCCGGTGTAACCCCGGGAATCCGCGACGCCTGGCCAAGTGTGTCCGGACGGAACGTCTGCAGCTTTTCACACACCTCTCGGGACAAACCTGAAAGCGCCCCATAATCGAAGTCTTCCGGGATCTTTGCCGCTTCGACTTTTTCACCACGGGCAATCTGCTGCAACTGGCGGGCAATGTACCCTTGATACTTGATCTGGATTTCAACTTGTTCCCGCACAGACGACGACACTTCCCGACAAAGCGGATCAACCTTCAGCAAATCACCATAGGTAAATTCTGGGCGCCGCAATAACTGCTCGTAGCTCACCGAATTCTGCAAACCCAGGAGGCCGTACTCTTTCAGAAAGATTTCATCAGTTTCTGATGGCACCACCCGGGCCATGCGCAACCGCTGCAACTCGGCGTCGACTTGTTCCATCTTTTCCCGGAATCGCCGATGTTCATCTTCCCTGACAAGTCCCACGGCGTAGCCCTTTTCCCGCAGGCGCTGATCGGCATTGTCCTCCCTGAGCAGCAACCGGTATTCTGCCCTGGAAGTAAACATGCGATAGGGCTCCTTCGTACCGAGGGTCACCAGATCATCAATGAGTACCCCGATGTACGCCTCTCCCCGGCCCAGTATGAGCGGCTCCCTCCCCTGCACCCGCAATGCGGCATTTATGCCCGCCATGAGTCCCTGGGCGGCGGCCTCCTCATATCCTGACGTCCCGTTGATCTGACCGGCATGGTAGAGCTGCGCCACAACCTTCGTCTCCAGGGAAGCGTGTATCTGGATGGGATCCACATAATCGTACTCGATGGCATAGGCCGGTCGCATTATTTCGACCTGCTCAAGGCCTTCTATGGACCGGTACAGGGAAAACTGCACATCTATGGGCAGGGATGTGGATAGTCCGCTGGGGTACACCTCCACCGTATCGGCACCCTCCGGCTCGAGAAAGGACTGGTGCCGATCCTTTTCAGGAAAACGCACCACCTTGTCCTCAATGGAAGGGCAATAACGCGGGCCAACACCTTCGATTACCCCACCGTAAAGGGGAGACCGATCGAGGTTGGCCCGGATGATGTCATGGGTACGCTGATTGGTGTAAGCAATATGGCACGGCAACTGCGGTCGATCAATACGTGCCGTGGAAAAGGAAAAGGGTACCGGAGGATCATCACCATGCTGCACTTCAAGTTTGCTGAAATCTATGGTTCTGCCGTCAAGCCGGGCAGGAGTGCCCGTTTTCAGCCGGCCTACCAGAAAACCAAGATCACGCAGCGAGTCCGACAACCCTTCAGCAGGCAGATCGCCTGCCCGTCCACCCGCATAGTTTGTAAGCCCCACATGGATCAAACCACGGAGAAACGTGCCCGTCGTCAATATTACCGTTGTTCCAAGGAATCTCACCCCCACCCTGGTATCCACGCCCAGCACTCTACCCTCTTCCACATGGAGTCGGACGACCTCTGCCTGCTTCAGGTCGAGTCGATCCTGATTCTCCAGCACCTGTTTCATACGGGCACGATACAACTGCTTATCGGCCTGGGCGCGAGACGCTCTCACCGCCGGCCCCTTACGGGTATTGAGGATCCGATACTGGATCCCCGTGGCATCGATAGCCTTGGCCATCTCGCCACCCAGCGCATCGATCTCACGGACCAGGTGACCCTTCGCCAACCCACCAATTGACGGATTGCAGGACATAAGAGCAATGGCATCCAGATTAATGGAAAGGAGCAGCGTCGAGCACCCCATGCGCGCTCCGGCCAGGGCCGCCTCGCAACCGGCGTGACCAGCTCCTACAACTATCACATCATATTGCTTTTCGTATACAACCACGGCAGTTCCCTTTACTGATAATGTCCTCAATTTACAAGTCCTGCGCACCGGGGACATCGTCCTGCAGACGTCTGGCCTTTTGCCCCGTCAATGCCTTTACACGACCATGTGGCGGTATATGTTCCACGTGAAACACGTACTTACTTTCCGATACAGAAACGGGAAAATATCTGGTCAAGAATGGCGTCAGGAGTTGTTTCACCGGTAACCTCCCCCAAAGCTGCCAGGGCATCACGCAAATCAAGAGCCAGAACTTCGAGGGGAACACTGCCGGAAAAGTTTTCCCGGAATGAGAGCAACCGGTCCTTGGCCCGTTGCAGGGCGTCCCGGTGGCGCACCTGGTTGAGAGCGGTGAAATCACGTCCATCGAGGGCTGGCCCCTGCACAAACTGGGAAAACAGCGCCGAACGCAAATCGTCGATCCCGTGACCGTCGCGGGCGGAAATCATGACCCGGGGTGCAACCGCCGCCTCGTCGGGCAACTCCATGGACATCGGCAAATCAGCCTTATTGCAGACCACCAGGTAAGGACGGTGCCGGACGTTCTCGAGTATTAGCTGGTCCTCATTATCAAATGCCTGAGATGAATCAACGACGAACAAGATCAGGTCGGCGACGGGAATTCTGGCCAACGCCCGCTGCATCCCCTCCTGCTCCACTTCGTCACCGGCATCACGTATACCGGCAGTATCAAGCAGGGTGACCGGCAATCCTTTAATGTTGACCACTTCCTCGAGTATGTCGCGGGTTGTGCCGGGAATTGGGGTGACAATGGCCCGATTCTCCCTGAGGAGCGTATTGAGCAAGCTGGACTTGCCGACATTGGGCTTGCCGACAATGAGGACCGAAACCCCTTCACGGAGGACCCGTCCCTGCCGAAAGCTGTCCAGCAGCTCTCCAAGCTGGCGCAGAGAAGTAGCTATGGCACGCTCAATTTCATCGATACCCGGCGGGTCGATATCGTCTTCGGGAAAATCCAGGTACGCCTCTATGTATGCCAGTGAAGTAACGATAGAGTCCTTGATGATCGTGATACGCCTGGAAAGAAGCCCCTCCCGCTGGTGCTGAGCCAACGCCAGGGCAGCGTCCGTTTTCCCACGGATGATTTCGATGACCGCCTCTGCCTGGAGGAGATCGATACGGCCGTTCAAAAAAGCCCGCTTGGTGAATTCCCCTGGCTCAGCCAGGCGCGCACCGGCACGCAACACCTGTTCAAGAACCTTCTGCACAACAAGATAACCACCATGACAGTGTAACTCCAGAACATCTTCACAGGTGTAGGAACGAGGGGCGCGCATGAGCACCAGAAGTGCCTCATCGAGCAGGTATCCATTATCCCTGTCACGAACGTTCCCATAATAAAAGCGGTGACTTTGAAAGCCACCGCCTGGAATACGGGAAAAAACTGCATGGCCGACGTCTTCGGCTGATGGACCGCTGACACGGACAATACCGATTCCACCTTCGCCAAGGGGAGTACTTATTGCGGCAATCGTATCCTTGTGATACATCGCTTCATCCCCCGGGTCTGCTAGGCCTGCTTGAAGGACCGGTTGATATACAGTTGCTGGGCAATGGTCAGAATATTGTTGACCAGCCAGTAAATTACCAGACCTGACGGGAAATTGAGAAACATGAAGGTAAAGACAACCGGCAGGGCCAGCATGACTTTCTCCTGGATGGGATCCATGGTTGTCGGAGTCATTTTCTGCTGAATGAACATGGTGGCCCCCATGATGATCGGGGTCACATAGTAAGGATCTTTGGCAGACAGGTCGGTGATCCATAACATGAATGGTGCATGGCGCAACTCAATGGAAAACATCAACGCCTTATAGAGGGCAAAAAACACGGGAATCTGTACCACCATGGGTAAACAGCCGCCCAGGGGATTAACCTTGTTTGTACGATACATCTCCATGATGGCCTTGTTCATGGCATCACGATCGTCCTTGAACTTCTCCTTGAGCTCAGCCATTTTAGGCTGAAGCTTCTGCATTTCCTTCATGGACTTGTAACTCTTGTGGGTCAGCGGGAAAAACAGCATTTTGATGATGACCGTAATGATGATTATGGCAAATCCATAATTATTGGTATAGGTATGCAGGAATTTCAGGGCATAAAGCAGTGGTTTGGCAAGGGCGGCAAACCAGCCCAGATCAAGTGCCTGCTCCAGCCCGGCGCCTTGGGCCTTCAGAACATCCAGGTCTTTGGGACCGAAAAAGAGCCGATAGGAGTTGCTGTGCGACTGGCCTGCCTGAAGCGTAACCGGTGAGGAGGACATTCTGGATTCCAGATAACCAGGTGAAACCTTGCGAATCAGAACGGCGGCAACACTGTCCTGTTCGGGAATAACCGCACTGAGAAAGTACTTGTCGGCATAACCGCTCCAGCTGATCGCCCTGTCGAAGGTTTTGGATTTCTCAGCCAGGTCCTTCACCGCAGTCGTAGAAAACGAGCCATCGGCGTAGGTCACGGCGCTGTCCACTTCAAAGCGGCTCAAATCGGACTCGGCTTGAGCCGGACGCATCAACAGCAAATCAACCGTTCCATTCAGGGAAGAACCGCTGGTATTGGATATGGTGGTTTCAAGAATGATATCGTAACGGTTGCCGGTAAACGTGTAGACCTTTCGAACGGTGAGCCCCTGTTGGGAACTCCAGGTGAAGACGAGCTGATTTTGGTCGGCACCAGCTACCGTAATCGCGGTCCGGTTTACCCCGTAGAGAGCAAGAGGGTCAATTGAGAAACCTACAGATGCCGTTTTAAGGGAAAACCCTTCGTAATTATTCTCATCGAGCAGGTCAACGGACCGGGCATCACGTGCCGAACCCTCCCGATACCCCTTTAAAACAAGACGTTTCAGGGAACCGCCCTGGCTGGAAAATACCGCGGTAAAGAGATCGGTGGTAACGGTGACCTCTTGGGCTGTACCGACGTTTTGCAGCGGCGCCCGGGGAACGGGAACAGGATCTGCCACAGGCTGAATCGTAACCGACGAGACCGCCTTTTGGGCTGGTTGCACAACAGGCGTGTGCTCAGGGGAGGGAAAAAGTTGTGAATAACCGTAAAAAAATGCCAGTGACAACACGACGGCAAGTAGGGCACGCTTTTCCATGTAGACTCCTGGAGATTAGGGTACGGGATCGTATCCCCCCGGATGAAACGGGTGACACTTCAACAGACGAATGACCGTAAGGAAGCCGCCCTTGAGTAAACCGTGTTTTTCTAACGATAACGAAGAGTATTGGGAGCAGGAGGGGTAAAATCGACAGGTATTCCCCAACAGGGGTGAAATGAACCGCTGATACTGCACAATGAGTGTTATAAACAACCGCTTGAGCATTTCTGGTTCCGGATGTGACGCAACACCGTATCCAATTCCTGACAGACTTCACGCAAAGTGAGATGCTCCGCACCCCGTTTGGCGATAATATTGAAATCAGCAATACTAAAGTGTGCCTTGTGGAGACGGAAATACTCGCGAACCAGACGCTTGATCCGGTTGCGTTTGACCGCACCGCCGACCTTGCGGCTGGCCGTAACACCCAGCCTGGCACGGATCGTGGGTTGCTCGGACCACACAACAAGGAAATGGGGTGTATGCAACTTTTTACCGGAAGCGGTCAGGGCAACAAACTCAGACCGCTTCCGTAGTTTATCAAGTCGGTGCAGGGAAAAACCCATGCCGCCTATTTGCTGGCTATCTGTACGGACAGCCGCTTCCGACCCTTGGCCCGACGGCGCTTGATCACCAGCCTGCCGTTTTTGGTCGACATTCTCACGAGGAAACCATGAGTCCTCTTCCGGGAAATGTTGCTCGGTTGAAAAGTTCGTTTCATAGGGTTTTCTGCCCCCTTGTACAAGGATTTAGGTATGAATACAGTAAAGAACTATTTCTAAACGCTAACAAGGGATATTGTCAAGAGCAAATTTAGTTGGCCCGGAAAAAATAGCCTTGCATATTAGCAACGTCTCTGGTAGTGTTCAAACCGAATCAACACGTTGATAAGTTACCTTTTAACAGCAAAATATCAGTATATAACCT
>CAYSWG010000025.1:0-16582 GCA_964434465.1 uncultured Geobacteraceae bacterium | reverse complement strand
GGATCGCGATCTGAAGCTGCTGCGGCAGACAGTGAAAACCAAGCTCAACCTGGAAATGGCCGCAACGGAGGAAATGATCGCCATTGCCCTGGCCGTGAAGCCGGACATGTGCACCCTGGTGCCGGAAAAACGCCAGGAGTTGACGACGGAGGGTGGGCTTGATGTCAGGCTCCACGCCGGGATTCTGGAGAAGGCGGTCACCCGGTTGCAGGATGGCGGCGTTCCCGTCAGCCTGTTCATCGACCCTGATACTGATCAGATCAAGTCGGCCAACAAAATCGGTGCCGATGCCGTTGAGATCCACACGGGCTGTTATGCCGATGCTCCGGACCTGCGCAGCGAGGACCAGGAACTCATCAGGATCGAGAATGGTGTGCGTCTGGCGGCGAAGCTCGGTTTGATCGTCAACGCCGGTCATGGTCTCAACTATACGAACATCAAGAAGATTGTTGCCCTGGGTGGCATCGAGGAGTTCAATATCGGTCACGCGATCATCGCCAAAGCGGTACTGGTCGGCCTTGACAGGGCGGTGCGGGACATGGTCGAACTGGTCAGATTCGCCTGATTGCCGGCGGCTGAAGCAACCGGGGGATACTGCCGGGTTCCGTTGACATTCGGAGGCCAGGGGGTACAATGGCTGGGTAGTTCCCTGGAGGTACGCCATGAAGTGTGTTTTCGCCCTGCTGGCCCTCTCGTGTTGTCTGTTCGGTTGTGTCCATGTTATCAGCGAGGAATCGCGCAGCCTGGTTGACCAGTCGCTGACATTCAGTCAGCTGCGCAGCTCGCCGGATACCCTGGTTGGGAAATTTGTCCTTCTCGGCGGGGTGATTGCCGGCGTTCGCAATGGCGAGGAGGGGGCACACCTTGAGGTGGTGCATACACCCCACCGTGGCGATGCGCTGCCCGAGGAAATATCCGCCGCATCGGGAGGCAGGTTTCTGGCGGTGTCGGACACGTTCCTGGATCCCATGGTCTACCAGGCGGGTCGGCGAGTTACCCTCGTGGGTTCGATAGCGGGCAGAAAGGTCATCCCCCTGGATTCGGTGGCTTACAGCTATCCGATCATTGCCATCAAAGAAATATACGTCTGGAAGAAATCCGAAACGGAACCTGCTTACCGGAGTCAGCCCGGCTACTATTACGACCCCTTCTGGTGGAGTTCTCCCTATCGCTGGTACCGACGACCCTATCCCTGGTAACGGGTGCCCTGTGGTCCGGAACCGGGCATCCGGAACTGGATGTGCTGGCGCCGGCAACCTTCCGTACAAACTGTTAACCACCCCGCCGAACAGGTCGTAATCATCCGGTTACGGCCTGTTTTGTGTTTGCAACAGTATGATTTTACTGCATGGCAGCGGGGGAGAAATGCTTTGACAAAGCCGATGGTGTTCTTTTACTATTGCCGCAAATTTTGGCCGAGGTTGCCGCATGGAAACTGCTTTAGCCCTCGTTGAGGAGGAGTTGCACCAAGTAGAGCTGCAGTTGAAATTGAATCTGGAATCGACGGTTCCACTCATCGGGTTGGTGGGTGATTACCTGTTGTCCAGCGGCGGCAAGCGTATCCGTCCGGCACTGCTGCTTCTGGCGGCAAAGCTTTGCGGTTATGGAGGCACGCGGCACATAGCCTTGGCCAGTGTCATAGAGTTCATACATACGGCAACACTGCTGCATGACGATGTGGTTGACCGGGCAACGTTACGTCGCGGCATTCCATCGGCCAATACCCTGTGGGGCAATGAAGCATCAGTGCTGGTCGGCGATTACCTTTTTTCAAAATCATTTTCACTCCTGGTTGAGGATGGCAGTCTGGAAATCCTGCGTGCCCTTTCCGCGGCGACCACGACCATTGCTCGGGGTGAAGTTCTGCAGCTTGCTTCCATGAGTGATCTGGACATGACTGAAGAGCACTACATCACGGTGGTCATGGACAAGACGGCGGTTTTGCTGGCAACCGCATGCCAGATCGGTGCAATTCTTGGGGGCGTTGCGGAGCGGGAGAAGGAATGCTTGCGGAGTTTCGGCATGGACCTGGGAACTGCCTTCCAGCTTATTGATGACACGCTCGATTATGTGGCCAGCGAGGATGAGTTGGGAAAAAGCATCGGCCATGATCTGGAAGAGGGTAAAGTCACCTTGCCGCTGATTCATACCCTGCGACAGGGTACTGCTGAAGAACGGTTGCGCATTGCCGCTGTCCTGGCAAAGGAGACCCTGAGCCATGATGATTTCGGGACGGTTATCGAGTTGGTGACCAAATACGGCGGCATACACTACACCGAGCAGTCTGCTCGCCACTATGTTGCCCGCGGTAAAAGCCATCTGGATATTTTCCCCGATTCCCCGGGCAAACAGGCCCTTCATGATTTGGCCGACTACGTTATAACCCGCCATCACTGAATCCATCTGCGTTGTCATCCGACTGCACGGCAGAAAAGCACAAATCTGCGGAGTGATCCCATCGTGAAATTCCTTTCGAAATGTTTTCTGCTAGCCGTGCTGCTGGCACCGTTGGGCTTCATGGGATGTTCGAATGACCTTCCCGGCGTCCCTGTCTCCGGGGTTGCTCCCGATTTCGTCCTGCCCGATCTTTCGGGGAAACAGGTCCGGCTTTCTGAACTCCGGGGTTCCGTGGTGCTGCTCAATTTCTGGGCAACCTGGTGTCCCCCCTGCCGGGAAGAGGTCCCATCATTGACCCGCCTGCAACAGTTGATGGCGGGAACCAGGTTTGCTTTAGTGACCATAGCGGTGGATGAAGGCGGTGCAGCGGCCGTCGAGAGATTTTTCAACCGTACCGGACAACGCCTGCCAACAGTGCTTGACTCCTCCGGAGAGAGCGTTCGGCTGTATGGGGTGACCGGAATTCCGGAAACCTTCGTTATCGACAAGCAGGGCATGGTGGTGAAAAAATTCATCGGTCCCCTTGATTGGAGCGATCCGGACATGGTTGCCTATCTTAAGCAGTTGGCGACAAACTAAGGAGTGTAGGCATGGAATCGGCAGCCCTTGACGGCTTCATCGCGCAGATGTTTTCCGCCTTTCCCTATGTTGGTGCGTTCCTTGCCGGGCTCGCCTCGTTTCTGACACCCTGCGTACTACCCCTGATTCCTTCCTATATTACGTATCTTACCGGGTTGTCCTTCGCCGAGTTGAAGGAAGAGAATCCGTCCCGGGCAATTCGTCGTAAGGCTGCGCTCCATTCGCTGCTCTTTATATGCGGATTTACCGTGGTGTTCATGACCACTGCAGCGGCATTTGCCTTGCTCGGCGGCTTCGTCCGGGGCTATGCGGACCTGATTCAGAAAATCGCCGGGGTTCTGGTCATACTCTTCGGTATCCAGATCACCGGTCTCATTCACCTCGGTGCCCTGCTGGGCGACAGGCGGCTGGTTATCCACCGTAAGCCGGCCGGTTATCTTGGCACCTTCCTGGTGGGACTTGCCTTTGCCGTTGGTTGGACTCCCTGTACCGGGCCCATTCTCGGAACGATCTATGCCATTTCCTTTACGGAGGGAAGCGTCTGGTATGGTGTCGGCCTGCTCTTTACCTATTCCCTTGGCCTGGGTACGCCCTTTTTCCTTTCCTCCCTGTCACTCTCCGGATTTCTGCTGTTTTTCAATCGCTACAAAAAACATATCCGTTTGTTTGAAATCTGCGCCGGTTTGCTGCTCATCGTGGTAGGTGTCATGATTTTCACCAACTCCCTCGACGTTCTTTCCGGTTTGTTCAGTCCTTCGGCGGATTGATCGTCTGTTTCCCTGACGTTCACGCTGCCCACCAGTTTGTCGCTCAATGTCCTGCAGTTCCCAGGCAGAAACACTCTGGCTGCCTGTTTTGTTGGCACTTCTGCCGGACAGCGGGACAGAGCAGGGTGGCATACCTTTCTGAAAATCTTTGCCCGGTAAAGGAATTTTCTCAACCAGTTCCATTAATCCCCACTCGTGCCGCTGTGACGAGCCAGTGTCTGTCGCGGCGAACTACCGGTCTTCCCTGTCAGATACCGACAATTCCTGCGGCCAGATTTGTCCGCTACCGGCTGTATCGGCGGTTTCAAGGAGGATAGATACCACCAGGTACTGTGGCGTCTGGCACAGGCTGTGCTAGCGGTTCTCACCGTATAAAACCCAGGGTCCATTCGGCACCCTGGCTTGGCATGAGACGCAAACAGGCAACGGCGCCCGGAAGCAGTCAGCTTTCGGGCTTTTTTCGTTCAGGGGGTGCACCATGACGGTAACAGCTGAGCCTGCTGTTTTTATCGATGATACTACCTTGCGTGACGGCGAGCAGACCGCCGGCGTGGTGTTCAGCCGACGGGAGAAAATGGCCATTGCCCGGATGCTCGATGATATCGGCGTTCACGAACTGGAGTGTGGTATTCCGGCAATGGGAAGGGAGGAGCAGGATTCGATTCGGGCATTGGTAGCCATGGATCTTACTGCTCGCCTGATTACCTGGAACCGTGCGGTTCGCGCTGATATCGAGGCAAGTCTTGCCTGCGGCATTAAGGCTGTCGATATTTCCTTGTCCGTTTCCGATCAGATGATCGCCAACAAGTTGCGCAAGAGCCGTACCTGGGTTGTGGAGCAATTGCGGACTGCCCTTGCCTTTGCCAAGGATAACGGTCTGTACGTGTCGGTCGGCGGCGAAGACGCCAGTCGCGCTGATATGGGTTTTCTTGTGGAATTATTGACCATCGCTCGCGAGGGTGGTGCTGACAGGTTCCGTTTTTGCGATACCATCGGCATCCTCGATCCATTCCTTACCTATGACAAAATACGCTATCTGCGGGAGCAGGTGGCGGATCTCCCCCTGGAAGTACATACCCATAACGACCTGGGCATGGCAACTGCCAATGCCATTGCGGGAATTCGGGCAGGCGCACGCTTCGTGAATACCACCGTCAATGGCCTCGGTGAACGGGCCGGTAATGCCGCCCTGGAGGAGGTCGTCATGGCGCTGAAACTGGCCTGCGGCATTGATCCCGGTATCGAGACGCACCGCTTTCATGAACTGTCCCGCTTTGTCGGTTCCGCCTCGGGGCGTCCCGTCCCCGACTGGAAGCCCGTTGTCGGCAAGAAGGTTTTCTCCCACGAATCGGGAATCCATGCTGATGGTGTTATCAAAAATCCTCGAAATTATGAAGGATTTGACCCGGCGGATGTGGGGCTTACCCGGTATCTGGTCCTGGGAAAACACTCCGGCGCCGGTGGACTTATTGAACGCTATCGACAAATGGGGATCCCCCTGTCCCGAGAGGAAGCCAATGCACTTGTTGAGCTGGTCAGGGCCAAGGCACAGCGTCTGCGAAGGCCCCTGAAGGACCGGGAGTTGCGAACCATCTATCATCATCGCAGCGGGCGGGAACGTGGCCCGGATTCAGCTCTCGGGTCTGTGGCGAGGTACTGAGTTGCTGGTTTCCCTGCTGGCTGGAATGAGCGCTATGTCTGTATGAGTTAGTGGCTCCTGCTGCCTAAATATCGTGCAGCAGGAGCGTGCGCAGAGGAAGTTCCCCAGGCAGTCACTTTGTTACCTATTTATAACTATATGTAATTACTGGTCAAAAAAATATCTGATTGCTGGCACATGAGATGCAGAAGGAAAACAGGCAACGAAGAGCAGTCGTTGCCGATGAAACAGTCTCTGAACATGCCGGGCGAAACGAGCCTGGTTGGAAACTCCTTGGAAAGGAGGGACAGAACCTGAAAGGAGAATCGACGACCGGGCGCGGTATCTCACTGTCGATCGATGAACCATCCCGGAACACGGCAAGTCCGGTAAACATTATGCAGCGGAAATCTCAGAAATTCGGGGGGTAACAATGAAACTAATCGAGGCAATTATCAAACCGTTCAAACTTGATGAAGTAAAGGATGCCCTGAACGAAATCGGCGTAATGGGCATAACGGTCAGCGAAGTGAAAGGCTTCGGTCGGCAGAAGGGCCATACGGAACTGTATCGTGGCGCCGAATATGTTGTCGACTTCATTCCAAAGGTCAAGCTTGAGATCGCCGTGGCCGATGACCTGGTGACCAAGGTGATCGAAACGATCGAGAACGCAGCTAAAACAGGGCGAATTGGCGATGGGAAGATCTTTGTCCTGCCCCTGGAAGAAGCGGTTCGTATCAGAACTGGAGAAAAGGGCGGCGAAGCCCTCTAAATCAACTGTATTGTACTGAAAGGAGTTAGCACCATGAAGAAATTTGGAATCGTTATTATAGCCTGTGTCCTCTCTGTAACTACCATGGTTACCCTTGCCAAAGCCGAAGTTACCGTATCCGGTGGCGTCTATGCCGGCATGTACAGCAAGTACGTCTTCAGGGGCGTTGACTTGAGTGACAACAAGTGGGTCTCCCAGTTCGGCGCCGATCTCAGCTACAAGGGTTTTACCCTCAGCTACTGGAGCAATCTGCTCACCAAGGACATTGCCGGAACAGACTTCGAGTCTGGCGATATCTCCGAAACCGACATCACCCTCAATTACAGTTTTACACCCATTGAGCTTTTGACGTTCAATGTGGGCAATACCTTCTATTCACTCGAAAATTCTGCCGACACCAATGAACTGTATGTGAAGACCACCGTTAACACACTCCTTTCTCCGACATTATCCATTTTTTGGGACTGGGATGAGAGCAAAGAAACCGGCCTCTTCTACTCCCTTTCCGTTGGCCACAGCTTCGAGCTCATGAAAAAGTTTAATCTGGGCCTTGGCGCACTGATCAGCTACAACCAGAAAAACTGGGGTGCCCTTGGCGAGGACTACAACAACTGGCACAATTACGAGCTGAGCGCAGCTATCGACTATGCCGTTACCGATACTGTCAAACTGACGGCTTCCTACATGTATTCCAATGCCATCAGCCACGCTGCACGCAAGTATGCCGGTGTTGAAAACAAGAACGTCTTTGGTCTCAAGGCAGCCTTTGCCTTCTAGGAACAGATAACCGTCCCCTGCTCCGGGGGGAGACCGGGGACTCATTTTTCAGATACTTTCATGGAGGTCACTATGAAGCTTAAACCGTTGGTTACATCAGTCACGGCCGGCTTGCTGGCTCTTATGACTCCCCTGGCCGCCTTCGCTGAAGAGGCTGCAGCCGCTGCCGCCGAAGCAGCTCCAACTCTTGACACGGGCAATACTGCCTGGGTTCTGGTCTCCGCGGCACTGGTTCTGCTCATGCTGCCCGGACTGGCACTGTTCTACGCTGGTATGGTTCGCGCAAAGAACGTTCTTTCCACCATGATGCACTCCTTCGTGGTCATGGGATTGGTCGCCGTGCAATGGGTCGTCATCGGCTACACCCTCAGTTTTGGCGATGATAAGGGTGGTTTTATCGGCGGACTCAACAAGTTCATGTTCAACGGCATTACCGTTGACAGCCTCTCCGGGACCATTCCGGAATTTGTTTTCGCCATGTTCCAGGCCATGTTCGCCATCATTACCATTGCGCTTATCTCCGGTGCCGTGGCCGAACGCATCAAGTTCTCCGCCTACTGTGTCTTTGCCCTGCTCTGGACGACTCTGGTCTATGACCCGATCGCTCACTGGGTGTGGGGTGGTGGCTGGCTGGCAAAGCTGACCCCGGCGGCGTTGGACTTTGCCGGTGGTACGGTCGTGCATCTCTCGTCCGGTATTTCGGCTCTGGCCCTGATCATGTTCCTCGGCAAGCGGCGCGGCTTCCCCACCGAACGCATGGCGCCCCACTCATTGCCCATGACCCTGCTCGGTACCGGTCTGCTCTGGTTCGGCTGGTATGGTTTCAATGCCGGTAGTGCCCTTGCCGCTAATGGTACGGCAGCGCTTGCCTTCACCACGACAACCGTTGCACCTGCCGCCGCCGGTCTTGCCTGGATGATCGCCGAGTGGATTCATTCCGGCAAACCCAGCGCTCTCGGTTTCGCCTCGGGTATCGTTGCCGGTCTGGTCGCCATTACGCCGGCAGCCGGTTTTGTTACCCCCGGCTGGGCCCTGGTCATCGGTGTTGGTGCCGGTGTTATCTGCTACCTTGCCGTTCTCCTGAAAGCCAAGCTGAAATATGACGATTCCCTTGATGCCTTCGGTATTCACGGCGTGGGCGGTACGTTCGGCGCCCTTGCCACCGGTGTCGTTGCCACGGTCGGTGTCACCGGTCTGATCGCCGGCAACTCTGCCCAGTTCGTCTCCCAGGCGATCGGTGTTGTCGCCGCCGGTGCCTATGCTTTTGTAGTCACCTGCATCCTGGCGTTTATCATCGATAAGACCATCGGTCTCAGGGTTGACAAGGATGACGAAATCATGGGCCTTGACCAGACCCAGCACTCCGAGTCGGGCTACAACTTCTAGTCCGTATCTATTCACCATTGTCACCTTCGTGACACGGTAACCGTCAGTCGTGGCAGGCCGTCAGCAGTGGGGCGGCTTGCCACGCACTCTTTTTCCCCCGGGTTCTCTTCCTCAGCGGGACAGCCATGGACAAACCATGTACCGAACATATGCCGCGGGATGGCCATGAGAGTGAGAGAGAAAAGCTCCTCAACCTTCTGGCACGCAGTGAGAGATTGGCCGAGTTGGGCAGATTGTCTGCGGGTATAATCCACGAGGTTAATACCCCGCTTTCGGTAATCGCTGCCGCATCGCAAATGGTGCTTTGCGAGCGGGAGCTTCCCGAACGGGTCGTGGAACTGGTCGAGCGGATATACCAGGAAGCGCAGCGTCTTTCCCAACTGACCCGGGGTATTCTCTCTTTTTCCCGCGAAGAGGATGTCCCCGACCAGGAGACGGATGTCAACGTGATTGTCCTCGAAGTTCTGGCGTTCCTCAGATACGAGATCCAGAAACGCTCCATTACGGTCAGCCAGGACCTCGAACCCTGTCTGCCCCCCATCCGGGGAAATACCAACCTTCTGAAACAGATCTTCCTCAACCTCATTGTCAACGCATTGCAAGCTCTCGGCACCGGTGGACAGTTGTGGCTTTTTTCGTCAACCACAAGCGCCGGTATGGTCCGTATCGAAATTCGTGATACCGGCCCGGGGATACCCGACACCCTGCTGGACAAAATCTTCACACCGTTCTTCACCACGAAGAGTGCCGCGGAGGGAACCGGTCTGGGGCTGTTTGTGACAAGGAACAATATTGAGCAGCTTGGCGGCAGCATTACAGTCGAAAGCGTCCTCGGCCAGGGAACTTCCTTTGCCCTGTGCTTCCCTGCAGCAGCGTCCTGAACCGCAGCACGGGCCTTCTCCTCTCGCCTGACCGTTCTCCCTCCGTAGTTGCAGAGTGAACCCCATCTGCTAGTATTCTACCCAGATTCATGAACTGCCGCCCTGGGTCGGAAGGTGTGGTCCGGGTATGTCTTTTTCCATCACCGTACCGTAACGGGCCGGCAATGGCGCCGATTCGGGCAGCGTTTGCCGGCAAAGGGGGATTTACCATGAACAGCTTTACCCTGGCACTGGATCGTGAGGCGGAAGTCCGCGACTATTACCGATCACTGGCCGATAAGGCGACCCTGCCCGGTGTCAAAACCATTTTTTCCCTGTTGTCCGCCGATGAGCAGAAACACTACGAGATGATCCAATCGCTTTCGGCCGCGTCTGCAGTGAAGGTGACCGTCCAATCGCCGACCCTGGGCACAGCAAAGGATATTCTGGAAACCTTCATGGGGAGCAGTACCGTAGCGGCAAGCCTGCAAACCGACCTTGCGTCCTATGAGCATGCTCTGGCGGCAGAAGCGGAAAGCATAGGGTTCTATGAGCGGCTTCTGGCTGAGGAAACCGATGCCTTCCAACGGGGTGTTCTGGAAAAAATTCTTGGTGAAGAGCGTCAGCACTATGCAGTTGTTGAAAACCTCTATGAGTTTGTCCTCAAGCCGGCCTATTATCTTGCCTGGGTCGAATTCAGCAATCTGCGGGAATTGTAAGGGGTTGCCGTGAAGAACTTGCTCCATGGGGCGGTGGCCGCTGCCCGTGCTGCCGGCCGGTTGCAGATGTGCCATCTGGGCAGTGTCTGTACGGTTGACTGTAAAGGTGCCAACGATCTGGTTACGGCTGTGGACCGGGAGAGCGAGCAGCTCATCATCCGTATGCTGCACCAGTCCTGTCCCGGTTGTGCAATTCTTGCCGAAGAATCCGGAGAGCACACCGCTGACCCCTCCCGGCGCTGGATCATTGATCCCTTGGACGGAACGACCAATTTTGCCCACGGCTACCCATGGTTTGCCGTTTCCCTCGCCCTGGAGGTTGCCGGTGAAATTGCCCTGGCGGTGGTTTACCAACCGGCCCTTGATGCACTGTTTACTGCCGAATTGGGCGGAGGCGCCTGGCTCAACGGTTGCCGGATTGCCGTTTCTGACCGGCACCCCCTGGCATCGAGCCTTCTGGCAACGGGTTTTCCCTATGACAGGACTGCAGACAACGAAAACAATTTCCGACATTTCATGAATTTCCAACTGGCGGCACGGGCTGTGCGCAGAGCTGGTGCTGCGGCCCTCGATCTTGCTTACGTGGCCGCCGGGCGCCTGGACGGCTACTGGGAGTGCAAGCTCAAACCGTGGGACGTGGCCGCCGGTAAACTCCTGGTTGCCGAGGCGGGTGGGGTTGTCACCAATCATGCAGGCGAAGCCCATCGCCTTGGTGACCACAGGATTCTTGCCAGCAATGGCCTGATCCATGGGGAGATGCTCAAGGTTCTTGCGGGATAATCGCCGCAAGCTCTCCCTCTCCTGTTGCAGCCGCCAACAGTACTGCATGGCTGGTTGCCGGATGATGCCCGCTTCCCTCCGGACTTCGCCCGGTGCTCAGAAGCTGCCGGCCCGCCCGGTATGCCATCAGCAACCCTGCCGGAGGATATGGGTGCAGCTAACTTCTCGGTGCTATGTGTTCACAAAGTCGCTGCCTGAAAGCCTTTGACGCCTCCTGCCGTTCCCGGAATCCTGCCGTAAATCTCTCCCTGTCCGCAGACGAGATGCTGTCTCGGGTTGACCCCGGCTCGGGACGTTTCCATGGGCGCTCTGACCATGCTGCCCGGTGTCCATGTTGTTTGGGGCATCGGGTCTTGCGCCATGACGGTCCGTGCCAGGCACGGGGAAGTTGTTGATAAATATTGACAAATGCGAGAATGACGTGTGATTATACGGCGTCTGAAAGGGAGTCGTATGTTAAATGTCTATGTTATTTCCAGCGAAGTGCGGGTTGCGAAGCTCATCGAGTTTTTTCAGCCATATTTCAAGGCGAAAATCCGTTGTGCTGCTGACTTTGACCATGGTTTAAAGGAGGTTTTTGAGAACCGGCCTTCCATCGTCTTTATTCAGAGCACCATTGGCACCGTTTCCGGAGAAACTGTTGCCCGACATATCAAATCCCTGCTTGGTTCCGAGTCGCCATGCATAGTGTTCATTGGTGATGGCGAAGCCGGCGAGAAGAAGCGGGTGAGCTGGTGTGACGAGTGGATTCCGCTTTCGGATTCCGATGAACAGCTGCAACAGAATTTCTCAGCCATTATTGCCGCGCGATTCCCCGAAGAGTGGCAGGAAATAGCCGATGAGATGGCAAATGCCTCTAACGCGGTTCCTGGCGATGCCGGTGACTTCGAGCGGGGGTTGGCGGTTGCTCTTGCAGGAAATGCCGGTCACGAATCTGCCGATGGTGCCACTTCCCGTGGAGAACGGGAGACAGTTGCTGCCGTTGCCTCCACCAGTGAGGATCCGGCTTCCGTGGAGGCAGTCAGTGCCCGTGCCGGCAGCGCCGAGGATGCGCTTCCCGCGTTCATTCCGCCGGAAGCCGATTTTTCGGACAGAACCTTTCCCCCTGCCACGCGACGTTCCGTTCCGCTGGTACGCATCGGACTGGCGATGCTTGCTCTTGCCGTTCTCGGCTATGGTGCCTGGACCCAGCTGACCAAAACCTCCCGGACCGGGTCCAGTGTCTCTACTCCCGCCGCTATGGAAAGTGCCCCTGCACCGGCCGGGCTGGTGAAATTGCCGGAGTTTATCGATCCGAAGTGGCATGATCCGGCGTATTCGAGGAACAATCCCGGCTGGGAACGGTACCGTTCCTCTGGCTTCGAGTTTCGTGTATACCGCCCGACGGGGACGATACAGGCTTTGCAGATTATTTCCCTCCGTCCGGAAGGCATTACGGCGGCTTTTCTGCGGAACCTTTTGCAGCAGACCGGCTATCCGGGACCATTGCCTTCCGGTAGTGAAAAAAATCAAGATGGTATGGTCGTTGTGTCGTATCGCCTTGCCGCCGGGGCTGAACTGGTTGTCTATCTGGAGCAGGGTGGGGCGCCCATGCGCGCTGCTGTGCTGGCTTTTTAGCCCCGGGAAAATCCTGCATTCACGGGGCGAATCGGATGGCGTCCCTTGGGATCGCTTGCCGCGGGGAAGCGGCACCTCCGTTGGCTTTTTGCTGCTCTTTTGCGCCGGACCCGTATCCGGATCGTATGCTGCTGTTTCAAGGGGGGCTTGTGATGAGTCTGGTAAGGAACGTGCTTTGCTTGTGTGGTGTGCTCGTCCTGGTGATTCTGGTCTACAGTGACTGTTTTTCTCTTGATCCCAAGTTTGAACTGAAGCCCGCGGAGCTTGGTTCCCACCGTCCTGGTATCAAAGAGCGGTCACCTTCGGCGAAAAAGACAGCCGCCGCCCCGAAGATTCAGCGGCAGAAAACGGCACGGGACGAGCGGGTTGCCGTGACCAGGAAGCGTTCCAAGTCTGCAACGGCCAGTCGACGCGGTGTCTCCCGAACTGCAGGAAGAAAAACTGTCCCCGGTAAAGTTTCGGCAACGCAGACTCTGCGCCTGACGGTTCCGATGCCCGCCGGTTTAGCGGAACTTGCCCGGATACAGGATGCCTGGGGCAGGCTCATGCCAGAATCTGTCCAGACGTCGGCGGGCGCGTCCGTTCGCGGCGAGAACTTTTCCCTTGCCCTTGATCCGGAGCGGTATCCGGTGTTTCCTGCAGCCGACGGCGGTTCGATCATCCTCGATGCCGATCAATCGCTGTCTCCCCTGGTGAAAACGATTCTTCAGGGTCAGGAGCCGCGCATGCGGGTCATTTCAGCAACGCCGGACGGTAGTTCCCGTTTTTTCTCCGCGGTACTTGCTGCTTCTCGCTTTTATTCTGTGGAAGATTCCTTTTCCCTACGTCTGGGCACCGATCCCCAGGTGACGGTCCGGGCCGATTTCAAGATCGAGAAGAATCAGGACAGTGTGCTCCAGGACGATATCGTGCTGCTGAATACCGCGGACCAGCGGACGGCAATGCCCCGAGAGTTGCGCGCAGCACTTGCCGGAGAAGGGTTCACCGTTGTTGAGGTCGCATCGTTCGCGCCCCTTGCATCTGATGGCAGCAAAATCCTTTACAGCATTACTGCCAGTGACCAGCGGACCATGGTTGATGAACTTGCCGCTGCACTGGACATCCCCGGAGATAAAGATCGCGACCTGGTGCTGGATGACGGCGCCGGCAGCGGCGTCATGCTGACCGTCAGAGCGCACCGGTATTTCGAGCGGGACGGCATCAGGACGGTAATCTCTTTTGCTGAAGACAATCCGGTGCAGTCCACCCTCCTTCGTTTCGTCGAAATGCAGGGATACCGGGTCGTCATGGTCAATCCGGCCGATGATTTTCCTGCCACATCCGAAAAGGTGCTGGCCGCCCTGGGAATCCCGGTAATCCATGGTGTGCAGACGCTGGATACCTCCACGGATATTCCCTTCTCCGTAAAGGTCTCAGGGGTTACTGTCCAGGGTGGGAAGCATAAGGCGACCAGAACCATTCTTACCAGCAAAACCATCGACCCCCTCACCCGAACCCTGGCAACAGCACTGGGTTTCGCCGTGGTGCTCAGGTAGGCTGCTCGGTTCATTCAGGACGTGTCCCATGTCGAAAAAACGCCTCGGTGAAATTCTTGTCGAGAACAACCTGATAACAGAGCAACAGCTGACCGAAGCGCTTGCCCTGCAAAAGACATCACCGGGGGAAACCATCGGCCGGTTGCTGTGCCGTCTCGGCTTCCTCAAGGAGTCTGATCTCAACTACCTGCTGGAGCACACCGGCAAACGTAAAAAGCTTGTCGACATCCTCCTTGCGGAAGGCATTATTAATGAGGCATCCATCGAACAGGCCCGCGTCCTGAGCCGTAAGGATGGCCTTTCCCTGGAAAAATCCCTCCTCAAACTGCACTCCCTGAACGAGGAACAGTTGGCCCGCGCCATCGCCAAGCAGTATGACCTTCCTTTTGTCTCCATGGAGCAGATGGCTATTGATCCGGAATTGTCCCGCTTCACCAATGCCAGTTATGCCCAGAAACAGCAGATTGTTCCCATATCGAAAATCGGCAGCACGCTGACGCTGGCCATGGCCCATCCCATAAAGCTCCAGGAAATAAACGAGCTGGAAATTGCAACTCGACTGAAGATCATCCCGGTCATTGCCCGTGAGTCGGATATAGTCGCCGCCCAGCAGCGGTTGTATCGCGGCCTCTTGCCGGCAGCCCAGCCTGTGGATGAAGAGGCTGCCCTGGAGATACCCGACAGTATTTCCGAGATTCTTACCAGGACGGATTTTGCCGAAGAGCCGGAACTGGACGATGAAGTCAAAAAGGTTACGGAGCGGGACAGCGTCATTGTCAAGCTTGTCAACAAGATCATCTATGACGCCTATAACAACCGTGCCTCGGACATACACATTGAACCCTATCCGGGTAAAAACGATGTCATCGTCAGAATGCGCGTTGACGGCCAGTGCAAGGTTTACCAGCGCATCCCGTACAAATACAAGTACGCCATTCCTTCCCGCATCAAAATCATGGCGGAGTTGGATATCGCCGAGCGCCGGAAACCCCAGGACGGTAAAATCAATTTCAAGCGATTCGGGCCAATCAACGTGGAATTGCGTGTCGCAACCATGCCTACCGCCGGTCAACTGGAAGACGTGGTGATACGATTGCTCCATACCGGTGATCCCATTGTCTATGAGGAACTGGGTATTGCTCCCCGGAACATGGCCCTGTTTGAAGAGGCCATCGCCAAGCCGTACGGGTTGATTCTGGTGGTAGGACCAACCGGATCAGGCAAGACAACCACGCTTCACTCGGCAATTGCCAAAATCAACCGGCCGGAAACGAAAATCTGGACTGCGGAAGATCCGGTGGAGATTACCCAACGGGGGTTGCGCCAGGTTCAGGTCAATCCCCGCATCGGTCTGACCTTTGCCGCGGCGCTGCGATCGTTTCTCCGGTTGGATCCGGACATTATCATGGTTGGTGAAATGCGTGACGAGGAAACCGCGTCCATTGCCATCGAAGCATCACTGACCGGCCATCTCGTCCTGTCGACGCTCCACACCAATACCGCTCCGGAAACCGTTACCCGACTTCTGGAAATGGGGATAGATCCTTTCAGCTTTTCCGATTCGCTGCTCTGCGTTCTTGCCCAACGCCTTGCCCGCCGCCTGTGCCCGGCATGCAAAAGGATGTATCAACCGGACCCTGGCGAAGTGCAGGAAATCATCGACGAGTTCGGTGCCGAGCATTTTGCGGCGACGGGCATGCGGATCGAAGACCTCACCCTTGCCGAACCTGTGGGCTGCAGTTCCTGCGAGAATACGGGGTACCGCGGACGGTTGGGCATACACGAGCTGTTGATGAGCAACGACCGGATGAGGAACCTCATCAAGAGAAAGCCGGAAACGGTCGAGATAAGGGCCTGCGCGGTTGCTGACGGCATGACCACCCTGAAGCAGGACGGCATTCTGAAAGTCTTTAAACACCTGACCGATATCCACGAAATACGCCGCATTTGTATCAAATAGCCTGGTATCTCTCCTCTTACGGAAATTCCCGCCAGCACTTTTCCCGAACCATGCAACGCTTCATCGCTACCGGCAGCCCATTAATCTGATATAAATACTCGGGAAGTGTTGCAGCAAATCTGCATATATCCTATAGTTATCGTCAAGAACTGGTGGTTTCGGGGACTTGTAGTCGGCCATCGGTCTTACGAGAAAGGGGTTGGCCATGAAAAGTATACTGGAAACGCTACGGGAAGATGGATCCTTTCACACACTCCTGGAGTTGTTGGCCCGTTCAGGGGTTGTTGATACACTTGCTGCCGGGGGAACCTTGACTCTGTTTGCTCCAGATGATGCTGCCTTCGGCAGACTCGATCTGGCGGAGATTGTCGCCAGTCCTGCCAAGCTGACTGAAACCCTTGAATATCACGTGGTGGAGGGAAGTCTTTCGAGTGGGGAACTGCGCGGTCTGGACTGCGCCACTACCCTGTGCGGCAAGAGTCTTGCCGTTAAGGTCAGGCATGGTGAACTGGTTGTGGACAATGGCCGGATCAGCAAGGCCGACATCTTCTGTGCCGATGGGGTGATCCATGTGATCGACTCAGTGTTTTTGCCCAATCTGTCAGGATGGTACGGTGACTGCGGCTGCTGTTAAGGTGGGTTGTCCGCTGAGTCACAGACCACCTGCATAGCAGGTGGCTTGAGGAAAGCCCCTAAAAGGGGCTAGTTGTCGAAGTTCAGTTCTTCCTGTCGTTCATTTTCTTCCTGGTTGCGGACGTATGCACGAATGGTTTCTTCATCCAAACCAATCGTAC
>CAYSWG010000024.1:0-16749 GCA_964434465.1 uncultured Geobacteraceae bacterium | reverse complement strand
CCAGCCTGTGGTTCGAGAGCCGCTGGCACCGGCACCGTCTATGGGAACGCCGAAGCGTGTGGCACCGGACACCGGCAACCGGAACCGCGGGGAAACACGTCGTCAAACCGTTCACCGGGGGGAACAAACCGGCAGGACGAAGCCGGAGATAACAACACCCCCGCAAGGAGCACCACGAATTGCTCCCCAGGCACAGCCGGCGGGTGAAGAACTCCAAAGGAGCCGGGCAGGTCAGAAAAGAACCCAGCAGCCCGAGTCTGGTCGGGAACATCCCATTCGCCCCCTGAAGACAGTCGACGAAAATCTGAAGAGTCTGACGGCTTAATACGCTAGAAGAATGCTTCCCTGAGAACATGCCCCGGTGGACAGGCGCCGCCTTTCCACCGGGGTCATGCCACAACGCCATGCCCTGCTCAATGCTCTCCGCTGACAACCTTACCGCACCCGGCAGACAATAAAGACTTATTCACTCAAGAATCAGCAAACCAAACCGATACTAATCAGTGAGATGTCTTATCCTGAACAGCACCACCCAATACCAACGGATGGCAATCCAGTACAGGGAGACTTACACATCATGACCGACACAGCAGCATTGCAGACCGAGTCTTCTCTCGGCAACCGCCTTATTGACTCGCCATACCATGAGCAGGAATTCTTCCAACTCCTGATCGATCGTGCCTCAACACCGCTCTTTGTTTTGGACAATAACCATCGGATCATTGTCTGGAACCAGGCGCTCGCCGACCTCACGGGATGCCCGGCTGAAGAGATGCTTGGCACATCGTCACACTGGATGGCCTTCTATGCGTCGGAGCAGCCAACCATTGCCGATATCGTTCTTGACGGCAATCCTGAATTGCTCGCCAAGTATCATGATATTTCCGGCACGAACAGGCATGAAAACGGCGTCATTACTTCCAGCAGTTGGTTTCTCGGGCTGAATGGCTTCTGCCGCTACCTGCATTTCGAAGTTGCACCGGTACGCGGACGCAACGGGGATACAATTGCCGTCATCGAAACCCTCCATGACATTACCGACCGGAAGCGGGTCGAAGACTCTGCGAAGTTGTTCGAACTGGCCGTTGAACAGAGCGCAAACAGTATTGTCATCACCGACACCCTGGGAGACATCTACTATGTGAATAGAAAATTCTGCGAAGTTACCGGTTACAGCAAAGAAGAAGTAATGAACCGGAACCCGCGCGTCCTAAAATCAGGCTATCAAACCAATGAGTACTACCAACAGCTGTGGCAGACCATTTCGTCAGGCGAATCGTGGCAGGGTGAATTGCACAACAAACGGAAAGACGGCTCGCTATTCTGGGAACAGGCCAGCATTACTCCCATCAAGGATGACGAAGGTGATCTGGTCATGTATCTCGGAGTCAAGGAAGATATCACCAAACGCAAAGCGGCCGAACTGCAACTTCAGAAGCAGCGGGCGGAACTGCTGATTAAACATGAGGAACTGAAACATGTTCACTCCATGGTGGAGTCGGCAAAGCTCGAGTGGGAAGAAACCATGGATTGCATCGGCGACATGGTAATTCTGGCAGATTCCTCGGGAGCGATCATCCGTTGCAACCGGGCCGTAACAACCTTCACGGGCATATCATATAAGGATCTGCTCAATACCAACTGGCAGGAGCTATTGCACAGCACCGGTATGACCGACATATCGGCCGCCGCTCGGCAGGAAATCCGGCACAAGGAAACCGGCAGATGGTTTCAGTTGAACATCTATTCCTCAAGCATCCGCAGCAATACCTCGACCATAGTCACTCTCAACGACCTTACCGAAACAAAAACGATACACGAGGAGCTTTCCGCAGCCTACGAGCAACTGAAGGCAACCCACTCCCAGTTGCTGCAGCAGGAAAAACTCGCTTCGGTAGGGCAGTTGGCGGCCGGCATCGCCCACGAAATCAACAATCCCATGGGCTTCATCTCCAGCAATCTGAAAACTCTCGGCAAGTATACGGAAAAAATTTCCAACTTCCTGGACAAGGTGGATATATTCATGAACCGCCTCCAGGATAACGCCCTGGCCGCCGAACTACAGGAGGCAAAAAAGTCCTTCAAGATCAACCAGGTGATGGATGATCTCCCCCAATTACTTGCCGAATCGACCGAGGGGGCTGATCGGGTCAAAACCATCGTCCAGAATCTGAAAACCTTTTCACGTATTGATGACAGTGGCGCCAGAGAAGTTGATCTGCACGAGTGTATTTCCAGTACCGTTTCCATCGCCTGGAACGAAATCAAGTACATGGCAACTCTTGAAAAAGATTTCGGCGAGGTGCCGCCGGTTCGCTGCCATGCCCAACAGATCAACCAGGTACTGCTGAACCTGCTGGTAAATGCTGCCCAGTCCCTGAAAGAGCAGGGCACAATACGCATTAAAACCTGGTGTGAGACGAACATGGCCTGTATAGCCGTCAGCGACACCGGTTGCGGCATCCCGGAACATATCGTCAATCGTATATTCGAGCCATTTTTCACCACGAAGGAGGTGGGCAAAGGGACCGGTCTCGGCCTGTCGATCAGCTACGATATTATCAAGAATCACAACGGCAGCATTGAAGTGGCCAGCGAACCGGGAAAAGGAACAACGTTCACCATTCGCCTGCCACTGGAGAACCAGCAATGACCGATACCGGCACAATCCTGTTTATCGATGATGAGGTCAACGTCCTGCGAGCACTTGATCGGGTGTTCATCGATGACGACTATGAAATCCTTACGGCAGGTTCCGGGGAGGACGGTCTGGTCGTTCTCAAGGAAAACCCGGACATCAAAGTCGTCGTTTCCGACTACCGCATGCCGGGACTCAATGGCGTTGAGTTTCTACGGGCCGTATGCCAGATCCGCCCCGACACGGTGCGCATCGTCCTCTCGGGGTATGCCGATACGGAGGCAGTGGTGTCCGCCATCAATGAGGGGCAAATCTTCCGCTTCGTCCCCAAGCCCTGGAACGATGAGGAACTGCGCGCAACCATTGCCAATGCCATCGAACTGTATGACTTCCGCTCCCGTAACCGGGAGCTCATCGACCTGCACCTGCAGCTGAACAACGAACTGCAGGCCCACAGCAAGAGCCTCGAGCGGACCATCATCCACCGCACCGCCGAACTTAACCTCAACACCAAAGCCTTGGAGCACACGGCAAAGATTCTCGGCTGGCTACCGGTGGGCATCCTGGTAATCGTGGCCGACGAAATCCTCGTGCGGCTCAACGACGCCGCCGAAACCATGCTCGGCGGTCGGGACCGAAAGCCCCTGCTGGGGGAGAAAGCCGATGCAGCCCTGCCCCCCGTACTGTGCGAATTTTATCGGACCGTCACCGGCGCCACGCGCCCCATTGCTCAGCGGCTGCTGCTGGCGGGGCTTCCTGTGCAGGCCTGGGGCAGAACTGTGGTGGAAGACGACAACCAGGCGGTCATTCTCACTATCACCCCCCTGATGGACCACTCGGAGGCGGACCGTGTCTGAGCCCCGGGACTACAGCGGCGCAAGCGTACTGTTCGTCGATGATGAGGAGAACATCCTCAATGCCCTGAAGCGCCTGTTCATGGACGAAGAATATGCCATCCTGACTGCCTCTTCCGGCGAACAGGGGCTGACAATATTGCGAAAAACCACCGATGTGGCACTTATCGTTTCCGACCAGCGCATGCCGGGCATGGGTGGATCGGAATTCCTGACGCTATCCCGGGAACTGGCCCCGGATGCCGTACGCATGGTGCTGACCGGCTATGCTGATGTCAACTCGGCCATGGATGCCATCAACAAGGCGGGAGCCAACCGCTACCTGGTAAAGCCCTGGGATGACACCATGCTTATCCACACGATCCGTGATGGTATCGATCTGTACCTGATGAAGCTTGAAAACCGCAGACTTACCGAACTTGTGCGAAAGCAGAATGAAGAACTCCAGGAATGGAACACCAACCTGAAACGGCGCGTCATGGAGCAGACTGCTACCATCAGACAGCAGAATGAAGGACTTTCGGCACGCAACACCATCATAAAAAATGCCTTTGAGAGCACCATGCTGGCCTTTTCCCGGGTTGTGGAACTTTGCGGCACCCGCCTGCGCATGCATACCCGCAACGTCACGGCGCTGGCCGTCGGCATTGCAAGGGACCTGAGTCTGAGTGAACAGGAAACCGAAGATATCCGGAGTGCCGCCCTGCTGCACGACATCGGTATGATTGGGATGCCGGAAAACGTCATCGACAAACATCCGGCAAACATGAACCCGGAAGAACAGGCCTTGTACCGGCAGCACTCCATACGGGGGCAAAGCTCCATCGACGTCGTGGAGGAATTACGCCGCGCCGGAACCATTCTTCGCCATCACCATGAACAATTCAACGGCAAAGGATTCCCCGATGGATTGCGGGGAGAAGCAATACCCCTTGGCGCTCGCATCATAGCTTATGCTGATTTCATCGACATGGAAATGTATGGCCAAACGAATGAGGCAGCCCTGGTGTCGACCCTGCGCAAGGCAGCATACCTGGGCGGCATGCTACTTGACCCGAAGCTGGACCGATCCGCCCAGCGTAATGCCAAGTACCTCTATTACAAGGCTCCCGGAACGATTACTGCCGCGGAACGGTATTATACGCCTGATGAGCTGGCACCGGGCCTGCGCGTTGTCCGGGATGTGTATAGCGGTACCGGCCTGCTGCTGCTTACCGCAGGAGCGATCCTTGACAAGCAGCTGATCGAATCCGTCAGACGCTACTACGAGATTGATCCGCCAAACAAAGGAGTTCTGGCAGTCAACGAACGGAGAGCAGGATGATTGAATACGATAGCCTGAACAAGCGGTTGCTGCTGAAACTCGTTTACTACGGCCCGGCATTATCCGGCAAAACGACCAATCTGCTGCGCCTGCACGACCTGCTCTCCCACGAAGGGCAAGGCGACCTGATGGTGCTGGACACTACCGATGACCGAACCATTTTTTTCGACCTTCTTCCTTTGTTCTACGGAGAACAGGAAAGCACGCAGAACGACTATGACAGCCTGTACGATCTGGAACCCATCGACGAAATCGACATACTATTAGAAGAGGATGACCAGGAACTTGCCATAGCCGAATTGATCAGTTCATCAAGAATTCCTCCCATCATCCGGATTGTCAATGCCATCATCTCGGAAGCCTTGCGCTACCGGGCAAGTGATATTCATATCGAGCCGAAATCCAAGTATACCCGCGGAGTTTCCGGACACTGCGTTCCGCAAGGGCAGCGGCTGCAGCCACTGTAATGGAACCGGGCATCTGGGAAGACTCGGCATCTTTGAACTGTTCACCATGACTGACGACTATCGTCAGATTATTCATGACGGTTATCGGGAAGGAGAACTCTTGCAAATGGCCCGATACGACGGCATGCACACCCTCATCGATGACAGCCTGGAAAAAGTACGCCACGGACTCACCACCCTTGAGGAGTTGTTCAGGGTGCTTGGTCCACAAGTGAACTCCGTGCGGGTTTGCAGCCATTGCTTGCAAACTATTGATGGCCGGTACATTTTCTGCCCGTTTTGCGGCACGTTCAGACATAACTACTGCCAGACGTGCCGGCTGCCCCTTGAAGAAGAATGGGCCAATTGTCCAGACTGCTGGACGGTAAACCCCAGGCGGCACCAAAGGTAGCTCCAGTAGAGGAGAATCCCATGACATCTCACCGTATTATGTTTGTTGATGACGAACAGAACGTCCTGTCGGCACTGAGTCGCGCCATGCTGGATGAGCCGTACCAAATCATAACCGCTGAAGGAGCAACCCGAGCACTCCGGCTTCTGGAAACCAATCCATGCTCCGTAGTTGTTTCCGACGAACAGATGCCCGGTATGGACGGCGTTGCCTTTCTCAGCCTCGTTCGTACATACTACCCCACAACCATCCGCATGATGCTGACGGGACACGCCAGCATCGACCTGACCATGCAGGCCGTCAACAGCGGCGAAATCTACCGGTTTTTCACCAAACCGTGGGATGACACCACCCTGATACTGGCAATTCGCTCTGCCGTTGAAAAATTCGAACTGGAAGAAGAAAATCGAAGACTGCTGAAAACCGTCCGGCGTCAATCCCGGGAAATAAAAGTGCTGGAATCCTTGTACCCCGGTATCAGTAACGTGCAACGTGACACGTCCGGAGCACTCGAACTTCCTGATATCAGCGATGAAGAAATCATGGCAATCATCGAATCCTGCAACAGGGAAAACCAGTGAACAATCACTCTCTGACCCATGGGAATACGGAAACAGTGTTGTTCGTCGACGACGAAACACCGATCCTGCATGCACTGGAACGTCTTTTCGCGGATGAAAACTTCACATGCCTCTTTGCATCGTCTGCTGCCGAAGCCCTGCAAATAGCCGGAGAACACACCATCTCGGTAATGGTTGCCGACAACAGAATGCCCGGCATGAACGGCATCGATCTGCTGTCCCGCATCAAGACCACGTCTCCCGACACGGTTCGCATGATGATGACTTCCTGCATTGAAATGGACATCGCCGTAGCAGCCATCAACCGGAGCGAAGTCTACCGATTCATAACAAAACCCTGGGACAATGGGGAACTGGTCACTACGGTACGCGATGGTATCACGAGATTTAATGCCATTGTCTCCCTGCGTAGCGCCGACGAGGGTCGCTACCGCTCGCTGGCCCAGGCCATCGAGATGAAAGACGCCTATACCCGGGGGCATTGCGACCGGGTCTGCACCTTTGCTCTCCAACTGGCCGGTTCGGCAGGGGTAACCAGTGAAATGATCGCCGGCATTCGCCAGGGCAGCATCCTCCACGATTGCGGCAAAATCGGCATTCCAGAGGCACTGCTCAATTTCCCCGGCAAACTCGCCGCAGAAGATTTCGAAACGATACAACAGCATCCTTTCCTGGGTGCCCAACTCGCCCGGGAAGCGCGACTACCCCAAACGGTAGTCAATATAATCCTGTACCACCATGAACGTTTCGACGGCAAAGGATATCCCACCGGCATCGGCGGAGAAGAAATCCCCCTGGAAGCCCGGATAGTAACCATTGCCGACATCTATGACGCACTCGTCTCGGACCGGGCTTACCGAAAGGCCTACTCGTCAGAAGAAGCCGTCAGCATCATGGAACACATGGACGGCGCACTTGATCGACAGCTGCTGGCACTGTTTCTGGGCAGCGTACCGTGACGTGCGGATTTACCGCCATGCAACAAGAGGAACTGCACCCTGGCCCCAAACACAATCCCGGCGTGCTACAGTCAGTTTATGCTTGTCTGCAACAAAAACCGCGAGCTGACTGCAACCAAACACCAGCCGGACAGAGCCCGCCGGGATACGGCGTGCCCGGTACCCGGGCATACCGTGTCCTCAGAGCAGTGCTTACCCTTCCAACTCGCGCAGCAGGCTGTCAACGGCACGCACATCGGCCAGATCGCGGAACTCCCGGTAGCCGTCGACACAGTCCGGATCCAGACCCCGGTAGTAACGCGGACATTTCCGGCGCAGTCCCGCCAGTGCCCGGTTGGTAGCATGGTCCGCCGACGCGGGCTGCGGCACTTCCGCCCGGCGCCGCAGCAGAACGAGGATACTGAAGCCCAGCTGAAACAGCCGCTTCAGAAACTCTTCCTTGAGCAACCGGACAGCCCGCTCCTCATCGGCGCCGCACAGCCATTCCAAGGCAAGATTCAGATAGCCGCACACCCTGGTCAGCACAGCGTCGAGGGACTCCTGGTCGGCAAGGGGAATTTCATCGGCGACCAGTGCCGTATTCAGCAGGCAATTGAACTCGAGAACCAGCGACTCGTCAGCAGCACGGGTCATGGCCCGCTGCAGCAGGCCGTAGCCATCAAGAACCGGCATGGGCAGGTGTGCATCGTCTTCGGCGCCGTCGCCCAGTTTACCGGAACCGGCAACAAAGCTGCCCGGGTCCAGATAGGCGTACAAGGCAAGGGCATCTTCCCGTTCGGGAAAGCCCCGGTCAGCCAGCCGCCCCGAGCGGAACCGGTAGCACAGCTCCTCCAGCTCACTTTCCAATTCTCCTTTCACTCCCTGCATCAAACGCAGGTACAGGTCGTAATCCAGGCGATAGATGCTATCGAGAAAAC
This sequence comes from uncultured Geobacteraceae bacterium, assembly GCA_964434465.1. Taxonomy (GTDB): domain Bacteria; phylum Desulfobacterota; class Desulfuromonadia; order Geobacterales; family Geobacteraceae; genus RPRC01. Next base: position 8,618 of record CAYSWG010000024.1, on the reverse strand, counting down.
GTCCCAGCACGGGAGCATGCTTCTCGTCGAGAAAGGTGAGGTAAAACATGTTGTCAAAGGTGTGATCCCACGGGGCGACACGCTCGTCGTCGGACTGCATATCGCCGACTCCGCCACCAACCAGCAACTCCTTTTTGCACACCAGGAGGAGCAGTTCAAAATCCAGGGCCGACAGCTGTTCCAGCAGACGCTCTTCTCCCACTTCCAGTAATACCGCCAACCACTCCAGAACTTTGTCCCGGGAAAGTGTCCATTCCCGCCACAGTTCCATATCCAGGAAAAACCGGCATTGCTCCGGCGACGACAGCGCCACAAGGGCATGTCTCTCCTCCTCGCCAGCCTCTTTGACAAGCCAGTACAGTTCCTGGGGCGTCAGGGAACGGGCCAGCTGCTTTCCCTCGGCATCCGCGAGAATCAGTGAGCAGCGTTCCCGGGACGGCGCGCTCCGCACGGCAGCAATCTTGCTCCGCTGAAAGGGAAGTATTACCGCCCCACCATTTATTACTTTTGTCGCCATCTCTGTCAGACCTCCCGCAACGGTATCTTGTTGTGCTCCATGGCAGTGCCATGCCTGCGCACCCTACCACAACTGCAGCTCGATTACCACCAGCGCCCTGCTGCCGCAGACGGACGAAAAAAGGGCTGCACTGTCCCGCCAGGTGCGAAAACAATGCAGCCCTTCACCCATTGTACTTGTGATCGAAACTACCCGGCCGCCTGTTTTTTGCGCTGCTTGTACCTATACATGTCCTTGTCTCCCCGGGCAAGCAGCTCCTGAACGGTACTGGGCTGTCGGACATCATAGGCTGCGGTGCCGTAACTGATGGAAAGCCGGTAGGGTCTCTGTTCCAGAAGGTTGTGGGCATTGAGGTTCTCCTGGAGCCTGGTCAGGACTGCCGCTTCCGTTTCATCACCCGATTCCAGTACCAGACCGGCAAATTCGTCACCGCCCAACCGGGCGATAATGTCCGATGCCCGGAAGGAAGCTCGCAACACGGCAGCGGCATCGTTCAACGCACGATCACCCTCCTGGTGCCCATAGGTGTCATTAATCAGCTTCAGGTCATCCACATCCGCGTAGAGCAGGGTCAATCCCTGGCCGAGGCGGTCGGCAATCTTGATCTGCTGGGTAGCCAGGGTCATGAAGCCGCGCCGGTTGTGCAGTCCGGTCAGTTCATCGATGAGGGACAGCTCCCGCAACCGCTCTTCCACCTGCTTCTTGTCGGTGATATCCCGCCAGTGAATCAGCTGCACCCTGACCCCTTTGATCGAGACAACGGTAATGGAGACATCGGCAATGAATGGATTGCCGTCCCGGCGGAGGAACGTCCATTCGATGGCGCTACTTCCCCGGGCAAAAGCCTCAGCCATGACTTTTGTCGCCATTTCCCCGGAGAGGCTGCCGTCAGCCTGCCGCTCAGGGGAGAAATCGGCCGGGCCCCGGTTGAGGACCTGACCGCGGGAGGCGAGACCGAGAATGCGCACCGCCGCGCCGTTGCAGTCAATGTAGCGGCAGGAATCATCCAGCAGCAGTATGGGGTCGGGCGCCGCTTCGAAGAGCAGGCGGAATTTTTCCTCACTGTCGCGCAGGGCCACTTCGGCACGTTTCAGGTCGCTGATATCATGGACCAGAACCAGACTGCCCGATTCGCCCCGCCATCGTCCCTCCAGGGAAGTGACGCTCACCTGCACCACCCTGGGCATGCCGGCCCCTTGAAGGCCGCAGTCCTCCACGACCCCCCCGCCTGCGGTCATCGCCTGAAGAATCTGCGGCATGGGGGCAAACAGTGTGTCCTGCAATTCACCGATGGACTGATGGGACACGGAAAACATCCGGCCGGCCGCTCGATTGAAATCCACCAGGCGCTGGTCCCGGTTGAAGACGAACATGGCATCGGCCATGGTATCCACCAGGGTGGTGCGGGCCATTGGCGCCAGGTCGAACAACCGGAAGCGGAACAGCCCGTAGGCATACAGGGGACCGGTGGTGGCAAGCACAAAGGGAATGGGGTCGATTCCCCAGGGCACTGCGCCGGCAAAATGGACGATGAGGGCACTCCAGGGGAGCAGGGAACCGGCCAGCATGACCGCCGTCTGGGTCCTGAAATGCCTGGCCGAACGGATCATCATACTGAGGAAAAGCGCATTGCCGATAAGCACGGCAAAATTCGCATAGACCACATGCAACCAGTACCAGGGCCCCTCTTCCCGGAGAAACAGAGAAAAGGTCCGTCCAAGGGAGATATCTGCCTGCCGGGACCAGTAACTGTCGTGGTAGACGATGGCAAGGGTAACAAGGGGGATGGCAAAAAGCAGGGCAATGACCACGCGGGGTACCCGGTAGACTACACCGCGGAACTGCAGGGCCAGGAGCAGCCAGAACGCCGGGAGAAAGGATATGCCGATATATTCGACGCGCGAACCGACCTGTTCCAGTGGAATGACAGAACAGGAGAGCTCAAGGGCATAGCCCCCGGAGTACAGGGAGACCATGAGCATGAGTGCGGCAAAGGGGCGTGCGGCGGGGTGGACGGCGCGGCGGCGCCAGCCGATCAGAGCCAAGACCAGGGTAATGGTTGCGGAAATCGCCAGCAGCGTGGCACACAGGGATGTAACGTTCATGGCCGCTTCCGCAACAAGCCGGCAGGAAAAACACCCTCAAGAATCGCTCCTTGACCGAATATAACTGGAACCACGCAACACCCCGGGCATTAAGCAAAAATTGACGCCGGTTGCTTTGGAGGCTTGACCGTCACCGGCACGACGCTGTGAATACTTCCATGAACCTTCGCTTACCTGATATAACGAAAAGCAGGCTTCGTCAACAAAAAAGCCGGACCGCGAATCACCCTGCCGGTTTTTGGGGCGCCGTCTCACCATTCGTGCCGGCGCGGCGGTAGTCGTCATCAAAACGGATAATGTCATCTTCCCCCAGGTACTCGCCACTCTGGACCTCGATGATAACCAGCGGAATGATGCCGGTGTTCTCAAGGCGGTGCAGCCGCCCAATGGGAATGAAGGTGGACTCGTTCACATTCACCAGGGACTCCGTTTCCCCGCAGGTAACCCGGGCGGTTCCGGAGACAACGATCCAATGCTCACTCCGGTGGTGGTGCATCTGCAGTGACAGACGGTGCCCCGGATTCACTTCAATGCGCTTGATCTTATAGCCTCTGTTTTCATCCAGGACCGTATAGCTGCCCCAGGGACGCTCACCCGTTTCCATGTTCCGGTCTCCTTGTTTTCAGATACTCACGCAGCGCATCCCGCCAGTGGCGCGGCTCAAACCCGCAATTTCTCGTCAGTTTTGCGCAGTCGAGGACCGAGTAGCCGGGACGCGGCGCCGGCCGGTCCAGCTCGGCGGAGGTAATCGCCCTGACCGCTGTGCCGATTCCCGTCTCCTGGAAGATTGCCCGGGCAAACTCGCACCAGCTGCAGGAACCGGCATTGGCCACATGGTAGGTACCCCGGCAGTCCCGCTCCAGCAAGGCGGCGATGGCCCGGGCCAGGTCGACGGTCCAGGTGGGGGAACCGATCTGGTCATGGACAACAGTCAACTCCTGCCGCTCTGGAGCCAGACGGAGCATGGTCTCGACGAAATTTTTCCCGTGACGGCCATAGAGCCACTGGGTCCGCACGATGAGGTGGTCGGCAAGGCTGCGGGCATACTCTTCCCCGGCCAGCTTGGACCTGCCGTAGACGCTCAGGGGATTGACCGGATCGTCCTCACGCCAGGACTGCCCCTTGCTGCCGTCGAACACATAATCCGTACTTATATGAACCAACAGGGCGCCCAGCCCGGCACAGGCATCGGCCAGGTGCCGGACACCATCGGCATTGACGGCAAAGGCCCGCTGCCGGTCCGCCTCACAACCGTCCACATCCGTGTAGGCAGCGGCATTGATCACCAGCCGGGGACGCACCGCTGTCAGGACCGTCTGCACGGACGTCCGATCAGTGATATCCAGTTCTCCGTGCCCGAAACCGCGGACCCGGTCACCGAACCGCGCCATCAGATCCCGCCCGAGCATGCCGTTGGCGCCGGTGACGACAATCATCGGCACCCTCCGTACATGGTGGTATAGTACTCCCGGTAGGCGCCGGACGTTACTTCCCGCACCCAATCCTGGTTGGTCAGGTACCAGTCAATGGTCTCGGCAATGCCCCGTTCAAAAGTGTAGCAAGGCTCCCACCCCAGTTCGCTGCGCATTTTCGTGGCGTCAATGGCGTAACGGCGGTCGTGGCCGGGGCGGTCCGTCACAAAGGTGATCAGTGCCCTGCTGGAGCCTGGTCGGCGCCCCAGCCGTTCGTCCAGCAGATCGCAGACCAGGTTGACGATATCGATGTTGCGCCACTCGTTGTTGCCGCCCACGTTATACACCTGGCCGGGCAGTCCCCTCTTCAGGACCGTTTCCACGGCCCGGGAGTGGTCCTTCACATGCAGCCAGTCCCGTACATTGAGACCGTCACCGTAGACAGGCAGGGGTTTTTCCGTCAGGATGTTGTGGATCATGAGGGGAATGAGCTTTTCGGGAAACTGAAAGGAACCATAGTTGTTGGAACAGCGGGTAGTCAGGGCTGGCAGACCGTAGGTTTCATGGTAGGCCCGCACCAGCAGATCAGCGCCCGCCTTGCTGGCCGAATAGGGCGAATTGGCGGCCAGGGGCGTCGTTTCGCTGAACAGCCCGGTGGGGCCGAGACTGCCATAGACCTCATCGGTTGATACCTGCAGATAACGGAACCGGTCGGTCACCCCCGCTTGCCAATGGTCTCTGCTTGCTTCCAGCAGCACCTGGGTACCGAGTACATTGGTCCGGACAAAGACTTCCGGACCGGTGATGGAGCGGTCCACGTGGGATTCCGCGGCAAAATGGATAACGGCGTCGATGCGCTCCCCGGCAAGAAGCTCCGCAACCAGTTCCCTGTCGCAGATATCGCCCCGCACGAAGCGGTAGCGGGGGTCGCGCTCCACCCCTTTCAGATTTTCCAGGTTGCCCGCATAGGTGAGCAAATCCAGATTGACCAGCCGGCAGTCCGGGTTCCCGGCAAGGAAGTGATGGATGAAATTGGCTCCGATGAATCCGGCGCCACCGGTAACGAGAACTGCACGGAAAGCAGGTTGCTGGGACATGTCCGTACTCCTAGGCCCGATTGCCGTACAACCGGGCATGACTGAAAATCATCGACCGGCAGAAAACCCCGCTGGACAGTGTACGAAACGATACCACATGGCAAGCCTCCAAGACAATCGCTGAATCATGGCACAAGCTCCGGCAAAGCAGTGTAACGGCTTGTAAAGCCGGTCCGCTTTGCTATACTGTAGGCACTTTTCCGCCAATCCGTCCCATTGGCTTGTCAACTGAGCAAGGCCTGGCGACGGGCACCACCGGGATAATCCATGAGCTTTCTCGACAACGTAACCCCCCAGTGGCTGGAAGAGCACTACCTGCTCTGGAAACGGTCCCCGGATCTTATCTCCCCATCCTGGGCGGCCTTTTTCAGCGGCTTCGAAACCGGCGCCGCGGCACCGTCAGGGGGGAGCGCCGATCACCTGACCGCAACGAAACTGGCCGCCGTGCAGACTCTTATCCATCGGCACCGGGACCTGGGCCACCTGCTGGCCTGCACCAACCCCCTGGCACCCTGCCGGACCGATTACCCCCTGCTCACCCCCGCCTCCTGCGGACTGGAACCGGCCGACCTGGACCGGGAATTCACCCTGGCCGATTTTCCTTTTACCAGGGGTACCCTCCGGCAGATTCTCAGCCTGCTCCGGGAAACCTACTGCCGATCTCTGGGTGTTGAATTCATGCATATTCAGGAACCGGTCCGCTGGCAGTGGCTGGTAGACCGCATGGAGCAGACCCGCAACCGGACGTCCTTCGACCGGGGAGAGCAGCAGGCGATCCTCGAGAAACTGCTGGATGCCTCCCTGTTCGAAGCATACCTGCACCGCAGATTCCCCGGTCAGACCCGCTTCTCCCTGGAAGGCGCCGAAACCGTCATCCCCATGCTCGACGCAGCCGTCAGCCATGCCGCAAGCCAGGGCGTCACCGATATGATACTCGGCATGTCCCACCGGGGCCGGCTCAATATACAGGTCCACATCTTCGGCAAACCCTATGCGGCCCTCTTCGCCGAATTCCTCGAATCAGACGGCGATACCACTATAGGTGACGGCGATGTCAAGTACCACAGCGGCGTCTCAGCCGACCGGCACCTGGCCTCCGGCGCACGCCTGCATCTGACCATGGTCGCCAACCCCAGCCACCTGGAAGCAGTCAATCCGGTGGTGGCGGGCAAATGCCGCGCCCGCCAGGACCGCCTGGGCGAAGGGGGCGTCAGCCGGGTGTTGCCTGTGCTGCTCCATGGGGACGCCGCCTTCGCCGGCCAGGGGATCGTGGCCGAAACCCTCAATCTTTCCCACCTGGCCGGTTACAGCACCGGCGGCACCCTGCACCTGGTCATCAATAATCAGATCGGCTTCACGACCATGCCCGTGGATGCCCGCTCCAGCTGCTACGCAACCGACGTGGCAAAAATGCTCATGGCGCCCATCTTCCATGTCCACTGCGAGGATCCTGAAGCAGCGATCCACGCGGTCCGGCTGGCCCTGGACTACCGTCGGCAGTTCACCGCCGACGTGGTGGTTGAACTGATCTGCTACCGTCGCTATGGCCACAATGAAGGGGACGAACCCTACTTCACCCAGCCGCTCATGTACCAGGTGATCAAAAACCGGCCGGCCATTTACCATAGCTACAACGATCAGCTCAGGGCAGCAGGTCAAGACGGGGCAGACGTCAAACTGCACCGTGCAGCGGTGGAACAGCGGCTCGAAGAAGCCTACGCCCGGCCGGGAACCGCAGGGGACAGCAGCTATCTCGGTCGCTGGGGCCCATACCGGGAGCAGCAGGGCGCCAAAACCCCAACCGGCGTGGCTTCGGCCACGCTCCACGCCCTGTCCGCAGCCTGCACGACCCTGCCGGCCCAGTGCACGCCCCACCGCAAGGTTGCCCAGCTCCTGGAAAAACGCCAGGGGGCAGTGCGCCGGGGCGACGGCATCGATTGGGCCACCGGAGAAAGCCTTGCCTTTGCCTCCCTGCTCAACGAAGGAACAGCCATTCGCCTCAGCGGCCAGGACAGCCGGCGCGGCACCTTCAGTCAGCGGCACTGCGTCATCTACGACAGCAGCAGCGGCCGGCCCTTTTCCCTTTTTGCCGGGTGCAGCAAAGACGGCGCCGTGTTTCGCCCCTTCGACAGCCCCCTCTCGGAAGCGGCCGTACTCGGCTTCGAGTACGGCTATTCCCTGGAGTCACCAGAAGGACTCACCATCTGGGAAGCCCAGTACGGCGATTTCGCCAACGGCGCCCAGGTTATCATCGACCAGTTCATCAGCAGCGGCGAAAGCAAATGGGGCCGGGCCAGCGGCCTGGTGCTGCTCCTGCCCCACGGCTACGAAGGCCAGGGCGCCGAACATTCCAGCGCCCGGCTTGAGCGGTTTTTGCAACTGTGTGCCGAGGACAATCTGCAGGTTGCCTATCCGTCGACCCCGGCCCAGTATTTTCATTTGCTCCGCCGACAGGTGCATCAGCCGTTCCGCAAGCCACTGGTGGTGCTGACGCCGAAGAGCCTGCTCCGCTCCCCGTCCTGCGTATCACGCCTGGACGACCTGGCAACAGGCTGGTTCCGGGAAATCTACCCGTCGTCGGCAACACCGGAACGAACTAAAACCGTGCTCATCTGCACCGGAAAAATCTACTATGAACTTGCCGAACAGCGGACGCGCCTGCAGCGTGACGACACGGCCATCATCCGCATCGAACAGCTGTACCCCCTCCGCACTGATCTGCTGCGGGAAGAGCTGGGCAGGTTCAATGCGGCGGAGCAGTTTCGCTGGGTACAGGAGGAACCCTGCACCATGGGCGCCTGGCCGTTCATGCGGCCATACCTGACCGCGCTGCTCGGCAGCGAACCCCGCTATGTGGGCCGGATGGCAAGCATCGCCCCGGCAGTGGGCTCCTACCGGCAACACCGGCAGGAGCAGGAACGACTACTTACCGAAGCATTCACCCCATAAACCCTGAAACAGCGTGCGAGCGGCCATGCCGGCTCACCCCGAAAACACAATCGCTGTGGAGAACTCCATGGAAATACGTATCCCCGAAGTTGGCGAATCAATCGTCGAGGCACTGGTTGCCACCTGGCACAAACAAAACGGCGAGCAGGTGCTCCGGGAAGAACCGGTCTGTGAACTGGAAACGGACAAGGTGACCCTGGAAATAAATGCAGCCGCCAACGGCACCCTGACCATCCTCGTCCCGGCCGGACAAACCGTTAAAATCGGTACGGTGATCGGCGTCATCCGTGAAACCTCGGTCACCGAGGCCAAGCATCCGCCCCTCTCCCCGGCAGCCCGCAAACTGGCCAGGGAAAAGGCCGTCAGCCCCCAGGAGGTTACGGGCACCGGCAAAAAGGGGCGTATCCTTGTGGAAGACCTCTTTGCCCACGGGGCTGAACCCGTCGCTTCACCGAAAACGACCGAAGCCCCTGAGCCGGCGGCTGCCACGCCGCAGCCGGCCGCAACGGAACAAGCGCCGGCAAACTCGGCACCAGCC
>CAYSWG010000023.1:14546-16784 GCA_964434465.1 uncultured Geobacteraceae bacterium | reverse complement strand
AAACTCGAAAAGCGTGTATTGTTGCCTAAAAAATAGGCATCTTAGCACAGCGAAAGAGAAAGGCAAGTACTTTTTCGCAGGGTGCTTGCCGTGTCTGCCGAGTGGCCCTTCAAGGAGCTGATTGCCTGTTCGGTTGCAAAATGTTAGTTTTTCCTCTATCATTCCCGGACGTTTTCTGCTGGATTCACCCGGTGCACGTCCGGCTGGCGCGGATCCCGGGTGCGAATGGCTGGAAACTACCCGATTATTGCGGATGTTATAAACTGTGGAGGAGAACTATGGGACTGCTTGATGGTAAAAAGGCGATAATTTTCGGCGTGGCGAACGAGAAGAGTATTGCGTGGGCCATAGCCCAGACGCTGCGTGCCGAGGGTGCCCAACTGGTTTTGACCTATGCCAATGACGCCATCGCCAAAAGGGTGTTTCCCCTGGCGGAAAGTATTGGTGTAACTGACGTGCTGCCCTGTGATGTCACCAGTGATGCTGCTATCCGGGAGGTTTTTTCCGAAATCGGCTCCCGATTGGGTGGCGTCGATATCCTGATTCACTCCGTTGCCTTTGCCAACCGGGATGAATTGAAAGGCTCATTTCTCAATACGACGCGGGAAGGCTTCGCGCTGGCCATGGATATCAGCGCGTACTCCCTGATTGCCTTGGTAAAGGAAGCCTATCCTTTGATGAAGGGGCGCGAAGCAAGTGTCCTGGCCATGACCTACTATGCTTCGGAAAAAGTCTTTCCCAACTACAATGTAATGGGTGTTGCAAAGGCCGCTCTTGAGGCCAATGTGCGCTATCTTGCCGAAGCGGTCGGCCCCGAGGGGATCAGGGTCAATGCCATTTCTGCCGGGCCGATCAAAACATTGGCGGCTTCTGGGGTCGGCGGTTTTAACCAGATTGCTGCCCACATTGAAGCGAAAGCACCCCTGCGGTCCAATATCGAGCAGAATGACGTTGCTAATCTGGCGCTGTTTCTCAGCAGTGATCTGGCAAACAAGATTACCGGCGGGGTGCATTTTGTTGATAGCGGCTACAATATCATCGGTATGTAAGTACCTTCCGGCAGGTGACTGTCTGCCCTGATGCGGCTGGCGGCACCCGGGAGAAAGGATCTGACAATCAAACAACTTTACGGTGATCTGTCCGGCCTTAAACCAAGCCAGCTCACCGGTCTTGAGCGACTTTATCGACGCCGGATTCCTCCGGGAGAGATCATCACTGCCGAGTTGGCAGCCAGGCTGGCGGAACTGTCCCGGGAAACCGGTCGGCAATTGGGTGTGCTGATCAATCGTATCGGTCTTGTGGAATACGTTCTGGTCGGTGATGAGCGTGGTCTCTTGATTCCCGAACTGGTCGATTATCCTCTGGGCAGGAAACTGCTGCGTGGCTTGCGCCTTTGTCATACTCACCTGCGGGGGGAACCCCTCTCTGCAGATGACCTGACTGACTTGGCTCTGCTGCGGCTGGATCTGATTGCTGTGTTGCTCCTGTCACCGGGGAGTCGTTCGCTCTCAATTCAAATAGCCTACCTCACCGCTGATTCCCCCGATGCCGCACCCTATCGCGTCGACCCGCCCCATGTCTTTGACCGGCTGCGGCTTGATGTGGCCGAATTTATTTCCGTACGTGAGCGCGAACTGGAAAGAGCCTTGCCGACGGCTCGTTCGGTACACCGGGTTGAGGAGCGGGCTCTGCTTGTTTCCGTATCGTCGCGTCCCCAGATCGAGGTAAGAGATTCCCTCGATGAATTGCGAGAATTGGCGCGTACCGCAGGTGTCCAGGTGTTGGACAGTATCAGCCAGCACCGGCGGGAACCCCACCCCCGCTATCTTCTGGGCGAGGGCAAAGCGCGGGAAGTAATCATCAGAGCCTTGCAGCTCGGGGCGACCATGTTGATTTTCGACCAGGATCTCTCGCCGGCGCAAGTTCGGTCCATCTCCGAAATCACCGAGCTGAAGGTTATCGATCGCAGTCAGCTGATCCTTGATATCTTTGCCCGGCGTGCGGTGACTCTCGATGGCAAGGTCCAGGTGGAACTGGCCCAGTTGAAGTACCTCCTGCCCCGCCTGGCGGGTAAGGGCGTGCAGATGTCCCGGCTCATGGGCGGCATCGGCGGTCGGGGTCCCGGGGAAACGAAGCTGGAGATCGACCGGCGCCGGGTGCGGGAGCGGATTGTCCGGCTGGAGCGGGAACTTGAGGCTCTTTCCCGCGGCCGGTACCAGCGCCGCCGTCGCAGGGTGA
>CAYSWG010000023.1:0-14536 GCA_964434465.1 uncultured Geobacteraceae bacterium | reverse complement strand
GGTATCCCCATCGTATCCATAGTCGGTTATACCAATGCCGGCAAATCCACGTTGTTGAATGCCCTGACCAGAAGCAGGGTGTTTACCGAGGATCTTTTGTTTGCTACTCTCGACACGGCTACACGACGGCTGCGCTTTCCAAGGGAGCGGGAAGTCATTATCACCGATACGGTGGGTTTCATCCGATCGCTGCCCGAATCGCTTCTGGGAGCTTTCAAGGCGACCCTGGAAGAGTTGCGGGATGCGGATCTGCTTCTGCACCTGGTTGACTGGTCAAGCCCACGGTTTGTGGAACAGATACAGGAAGTAGAGCATATCCTCGAAAAACTCGATCTTTCCGATAAACCCCGACTCCTGGTATTCAACAAGCTGGACCGGGTTGCGGAGCTGAAATCCAGCGATGTTCTGGCCTTTCTCAAGGCGCGTCAGGCGGTTAAGGATTTTGGTGCACTTACTGTTTCAGCTTGTGATGGTGCGACGTTGTTGCCGTTGCTCAAGGAGTTGGAACACCGTTTCTGGCCCGCTGACGACGAGTGACGTCCGTCGTGATGACCGCCCGACGGACGCCGTGCCGACGTTGACAGCCCTGGAAATGTTATCTATACTGCCGAACCTGCACCGTTTCCGTAGTTCAGCCACGTGTTGTAGTCCGGATATGCCATTTTTCCGGAGTGGAAGTGTTGAGTAAGGAGTTGCACCGCCATGAAAATATTGCTCAGTACTCTTTTGCTTGTCCAGGGGGCAGCCTTGGGTGGGCTGACCGGAATCCCGGTTGAGCCGGCACATGCCCAGCAGATCATTCACGTTGCCTCGGCATCCGGGATGCGAGATGGTGCCATGGGCGGTGGTAAGGGGCAACGGAAAGGCCCCGGGAGCCTTTCCGAGCAGACCCTCTTCAAAGCCCTGGAGTTGCCGGGTGCTGAACCGGTCCCTGCCGGTAAATCCCCGGATGTCTTCGATGAATTTGAGCTGAAAGTCTCCGACTATCTTTTGCCGGCGTCGGATATTCCCCTGACCATGAACAGCAAGGTTGAATATTTTATCAACCTCTTCCAGGATAATGGCCGGGGTTGGTTTGCCAAATGGCTTTCCCGATCAGAACGCTATATTCCCATGATGAAGAATGTGCTCAGGGAAAACGGACTTCCCGAGGACCTGGTCTACATGGCAATGATCGAGAGTGGCTTTTCCTCCCATGCCCAGTCCCATGCCAACGCCGTGGGACCCTGGCAGTTTATCGCCGGAACCGGTAAGCGCTATTCGCTGCGTATCGACAAATGGATTGATGAGCGTCGTGACCCGCTCAAGTCCACTGTGGCGGCTGCCCTCTACCTTAAGGATTTGTACAGCATATTCAACAAGGACTGGTATCTCGCTGCCGCAGGGTACAACGCCGGGGAGAACAAGATACTTCGCGCCATCGGCATGTACAACAGCAGTGATTTCTGGCAGTTGACAGAGGGATCCTATCTGAAGCGTGAAACCAAGGATTACGTGCCGAAACTGCTGGCTGCGGCAATCATCGCCAAGGAACCGGTAAAGTACGGTTTTGCCGATGTGGCGTATCTACCGCCCATAGAATTCGATGCGGTGACCATACCCAGTCGGACTGATCTGGATCTGGTAGCGCGCCTGCTCAATATTCCCGTGGGGATACTCAAGGAGTTGAATCCTGAATTGCGTCAGGGGTGCACCCCTCCCGACTACCCTGATTACCAGCTTAAGCTGCCCAAGGGCACCGGGACGCAGTTCCTTGATCTTTTTGACCAGGTTCCTGAGGGAGAGCGTTACGCGGAGAGGGTAACTTACAGGCGCCATACAGTCCGGCGGGGTGATACTCTGGAGGGAGTTGCCAGACGCTATGGGTCGAATCCCGAAGAGATCATGACGCTGAACCGTCTTGACGGGCGCCGCCTGGTTCGGGGAAGGACGCTGCGCGTGCCCCTGCGGCGTGCTGGTGCCTCTCCTCACATGGCTACAACGGGCGCCGTGACCGCCGGGAAAGCGTCTTCCAAAAATACTGTCAGATATTACACCATCAAACGTGGTGACACCCTTACCTCCATAGCCAAGCGGTTCAAGATTCCGTCCCGAACCCTCGCTGTCTGGAACAACATCAGGCGGCAGAATGCCTTACAGCCAGGCACGAAACTGATCGTTGCACGGTTGGTGGAGATCCCTGAACGGGAACTGTCGCGATCCGGTGACCAGGGTTAGCATCGCCCTGCAGGACGCTGAACTAGAAAGGATCGAAGTAATGTATAATCTCCTTATCGCGCTTGGCGCGGCACTAGCCGTATTTGCCGCGTTTTTCTTTGCTGATTTACTTCCCTGGTATTTGGCGCTGCCTTTTGCTTTGACGGTCTTTGCCGCCTGTTTCATTCTCCTGACGCGTTGGATCATGAAAAAGCTCCATGCTACCATGGATGCCGTCAACAAGGATCTGCAGGGCCAGCGCATCGAGAAAGCCATCAGGACTTTACAGAGTGCTCTCGCCCTCGGTCCCTGGCAGTTTTCCATCAAGGGACAGATTCATTCCCAGATTGGCATGATTTACTACATGAAACGGGATTTTTCGCAGGCGTTCCCCCACCTGCAAAAATCCTTTGTCAAGAACTGGATAGCCATGGGCATGCTGGCCATCTGTTACAGTAAGCGCCAGAAAAAGAACCTTATGGTATCGACTTTTGAGAAGGCTCTGCAGTGGAGTCCCAAGGAGTCTTTGCTGTGGCAGTTGTATGCCTATTGTCTCCATGAAAATGGTGATGGTGCAGCAGCTGTCAAAGTGCTTGAGCGTGGACTAAAGAAACTTCCCGGCGATGAACGCATCTCCGGCAATCTGACCTTGCTCCGTGACGGCAAGAAAATGAAGATGCGCTCCTATGGTGATTTGTGGCTTCAGTTTCACCTGGAACGGCAGAGCGTGGTGCTCAAGCAGCAGGCTGCCGCCCTTGGTGGTACGGCCCGCAGGAAGATCATCAGAAAATAGGATCAGTTTCAGTATTCCATTCCGGGGTGGGTGGGGAGTACCTGAGGCAGTGTCACGTTGTGCGGAAGGAGAGGGGTGAAAACCCCTCTTTTCTTTTGGGAATCTTTTCAGCATTATCAGGGGCGTGCGGCATGCAGTGCTCCGTGAACATCCCTGATGATGGCTTCTGACAGGCGTGCCATGGCGACGCTCATGGCCTGAACCAGCCCGGACGGCGACCGGTTCTTCATCGGTTCGACCGCCCGGTATTCCTTCTGGAAGAGCAACCGGCTTTCCATGCCGGTTCGGGAGAGATCAAGCAGTGTCACATTCAGGGTGATCGCCGCACTGCGGCCGTTGGTCTCGTCCCGTTCAACTAGTTCTTCCACACTTCCCCCGATGACATAGCGTGCATCTTCAGGATCTCGGTATGAAAAAACCGCCCGGAAGATGTTTGTGCTGCGCAGGTCACGGAGAAGGAAATCGCTGACCATGTCACCCGGTTTGGTTATCCAGCGGTTGTCGGCATAGGTGTCGAGGGTGTGGGACTCAGGACGATAGACAATGGCCAGAGAGTTGTAGGCTTTTGCCACGGAAAACCGCTCTACCTTGGCCAGCTGGTTCAGGGGCGCGAGGTCAGGTAGAGCCGGTGGAGAATATTCGAAAATATGGCGGTCGATCATTTGTGCCGGTTGTCTTTGTTTGATGCAGCCCGGCAACAGGGCAGCGGTCAGCAGCATGGTACACACCATGACTGCTGACCATCTCCGCGCCATAAACGCCATCTTCTGATTGCGTATTTTTTCCATGATGTTCCTTTCCTGCTGCCACATTACTGCCGGCGCGGTGCCGGCGGTGCACTGAAGATCAGGTCCGACGGGGTTGTCGTCAGCCTGTCCAGGAGATTCTGCAGGGATTCCGATGCCTGCTGCAGATTTTCGCTGGTTACGCGCAACTCCGTGGTGATGGCCCTGCTGCGCCGGTCGATGCCTTCGACGAGGTTGTTGGCCTTTTCACTGGTTTCCGCCAGTTTCAGGGCGTTGACCTCCTTGCGGGCATCGGCGATCAGGGCCTGGGCTTCGCGAAGTGCCGATTTCGTACTTTCGAGAAGCTCCTCGACAGTGCCGTTGGCAATCACTCCGTCGATGCGTGTCAGGGTTCGCTCCATGCTGGCACTGGTCGCCTCGAGATTGGTCATGACACTGTTCATTTTTTTGCCGGTCAGGAGATTTTCCGTAGCTTTACCCACTGCCTTGAACTGGTTGGAGAGACCACCGAAATCCACCTGCTTGATATTCTGGATAACCTCATCAACGCCACTGAGAATCTGACGGAGTTCCGACGGTCGAGACGGGATGATCGGATACTCGGCAGCGAAATCGAGCTGTGGTGATCGGTCAGGTTTTTCGGCTGTTTTCCGGTCAAGTTCGATAAAGACGATGCCGGTGATTCCGGCGGTTCGCAACTGGGAAACCGTATTCTGCTGGAGATCGCCTTCCAGATTGATCTTCATGACTACCTCCACTAGCTTGTAGTCAGGTGCAACACGGATTCGTTCAACCCTGCCCACATCAACACCGCGATATTTGACGCTGGAATCTGTCTGAAGTCCTTGGACGGACTCATCAAAAAACGTCACATAGGTAGCCCCCTTCTGAAAGTACTTGGATGCGCCAACCCAGACAATTGCACCGACACCGATCAGCGTCCCGCCTATGACAAACAACCCGATAAGAAACCGTGAGGTTTTGCCTGATATTTTCATGATGGTTTCGTAACTCCTCCCGATGGCGTCCTGTTGAAGAAACCGGTGACCCGGGGGTCCAGGGATGATTCCTTCAACTCCTGTGGCCTGCCGATTGCGATGATGCCCTGTGCATCCTTGTCGAGCATGACCACCCGGTGGGCAATGGCGAAAATGGAATCCAGTTCATGGGTGACTACCACCATGGTCGTGCCCAGACCGCTGTTGATGCGCTGCATGAGCAGATCGAGTTCTGCCGAAGTCACCGGATCGAGGCCGGCAGAGGGCTCATCAAAGAACAGTACTTTGGGGTCCAGCGCCATGGCTCTGGCAAGACCTGCGCGTTTTTTCATGCCGCCGGAAATCTCCGAAGGAAAGTGGTTTTCACAGCCCGCAAGACTGACCATGGCCAGCTTCAGACGGACAATGCGCTGAATATCCTCCTGATCAAGGGTGGTATACTCCTCCAGGGGGAGTGCAATGTTCTCCGCGAGAGTCATGGACCCGAAGAGCGCGCCCGACTGGAACAGTACGCCAATATTGCGCCGCATGCGGTCCAGTTCTGCCTCATCTTCCGTAGCTGCATCTATGCCGTTGATGAGAACCCTTCCTGCCGCGGGCTTGTACAGCCCGAACATGTGCTTGAGCAGAGTCGACTTTCCGCAGCCGCTCCCGCCAAGGATGACGAGTATTTCCCCTGCCATGACATCAAAGCTCACATCACGGAAAATTGTTCTGTCACCATAGCGGGCAGTGAGATGTTCTACTCTGATGAGTGGCTGTGACTCGTTCGTGCTCATGGGTAATTCCGGCTCAGCGAATGTAGTAAAGGATAATGGCAAAAATAGAATCGGCGACAATGATGAGGAACAGTCCGGAAACTACGGCAGAGGTGGTGTATTTGCCGACTGCTTCCGCGCCGCCCCGAACGCAGAAACCTCGCTCACAGCCGATGCCGGCAATGAGTATCCCGAAAACCACGGACTTGCACAGGCTGGAAACGATATCGAAAATACTGATACTTTTAATGGTTTGCTGCAGATAGGTGTAGGCAGTCAGGTCGAAGCCGAGCACACCGACGATCATGCCGCCGAGGATGCCGAAAAAATCCGCATAGAGGGTGAGCAGCGGCATGACGAATACCGCAGCAAGAACTTTCGGCAAGGCGAGGAACCTGGTGGGATTGAAGCCCATGGTGACCAGAGCGTCTACCTCTTCGTTAACCATCATGGTGCCGATTTCAGCTGCAAAGGCCGACCCGGAACGACCGGCAAAGATGATGGCAGCCATGATGGGGCCCAGTTCCCGTACCATGCCGAAGCCCACCAGTGAGGCCACATAGATGTTGGCGCCGAACTGCTTGAGCTGGAGCGATGACATGAAGGCGATGATGAGCCCCAGGAGGAAGCTGAGCAGGGCCACGATGGGGAAGCCGTCGAGGCCTGCCCGTTTCACATAGAACAGGACGTCGGCCCAGCGAACGGATGCCGGATGGCGAACGGTGTGGTACAGGGCGAAGAGGAGGTCGCCGAGGAACGTGGTCTGATTCTTGAGGTCAGAGGCAACAAGTAAGCTCCCGGCGCCAATCTGCTCGATAACATTGCTTTCGCCGGTCAGGGTGGCCCTAGACGGCGCAACAGCTGCCCGGTCGATACTGTTCAGCATACCGGCAACCGCAGGTGTCCGGTTGACGAGGGAGACGGGAAGTGTGTCTTCGTCCTGATCATGATCCAGGCTCAGAAGAAGCAATGCCCCGGCACTGTCCAGGTAGCGTATTCCCCCGATGTCCACGATGATGCGTCGGTACTTGCTTGCCTCGAGCAGGGCAGAAAGCTCGTTTTTTGCCTGGGAATACGTGTTGAAAGACAGTTCTCCGGTGATGGTCAGATGCAGTTCATCAGCTGATCGTTGTTCGGCGGTGATGGCGTATCCCTTGGCTCCGGCCAGCCGGTCGATCATGATGGCCGTACCGTGCTGCAGACGAATGGCAATGCCATGAATTCCCGTTCCGAAATGGTTGGCCGGTGCAGGTACTCCGGGTCTATGCCCAGAATGAGTGCCCCGGAAACCTTGGCGTTACGCAGAAGGGGAACGCCGATGATGAATACCCTCCTCCCCCCCCGGAGGTAAAGGGTTGACTGCAGGACGCTTCCTTTGTTGAGAACCCGTGAAACAATCTGGTAGTTGCCGTAATTCTGTGTGCCGGTGGTTTCATTGCGGGATTTTGCGGCGATAGTGACACCATTTTTGTCCAGGACCGCCAGAAAACCGTACGGTGATCCCTTGGCCTGGTCATTTATTTCGTACAACGAGTTGAGAGTAGCTTCAATACCCCGACGATCTCCCGTCGCTACCTTCCGGGCCAGTGCCGGACAATGGCGATCAATCTGTCCCTGGGTCGCCTGCCGGAACGCTGTTGCCGCCGCACTGAGTTCCGGCTTCTTCGTGCCGCAGCTGGAGAATAACGACAGAAGAGCCAATAAGACCAGGGTCGCAAGGGGGAAGAATCGGGAGGATGGTTTCGGGCGCGCAACGAACTTCCAGAGCATGGAGTAACCTTCATTGATGCCATTTCACGGACTTATATCTCGAACTGCGCCAGGTGATACGCTCCTGCGGAGCATACTGCAGCCGACTGCCGCTTTGCGGATTATACCAAGCATTCGCCCAATTATAAAGGGAAAGGTATGCGGTGTCTTCTGCAGCGGAAAAAAGAGGGTCTTGTCCGGAGTCGGGTCAATGGGTGATGGCTGTGGCGATAACGCTAGGGTGTGGCGGGGTTCCTGGCGTCTCCGTTCTTGAGATACCGGGTGACTGCAGCATTATGTTCTTCAAGAGTTATGGAAAATGCATGGGAACCGTCCTGTTTTGCCACAAAATAGGTGTACCGGGTTTTGGCCGGATTAAACACGGCACGCAGGGCATCTTCGCCGGGATTGCCGATAGGGCCGGGCGGCAAACCGGCAATCCGGTAGGTATTGTATGGTGTGTCTCGCAGAATGTCCTGCCGGGAAACTTTTCCGGCATAGGCGCGAACGCCATACACGGCTGTAGGGTCACTCTGGAGCGGCATGCCCCGCTGCAGACGGTTGAAAAAAACCGAGGCGATCAGGGGACGTTCCACCGGCAGGACCGCTTCCTTTTCGATCATTGATGCCAATGTGAGGATTTGTATCTGGCTCAATCCGGAGGACTGGTTGGCAAACGCATGTTCGTAGACGCTGCGGAACTTGGCAACCATGGCACGGATAAGGCCTGACTCATCCATGCCGGGCGAAATGGAGTAGGTGCTGGGGAACAGGAAACCTTCAACACTCTGCGCGGGGATTTGCAAATCAGCCAAAAGGTTTTTGTCGAGGCAGTATTTGAGAAACGTTGTTCTGTTGAACAGCCCTTGTCGCTCAAGCAGTTCGGCAATCTGATACATTGAATAACCTTCCGGGACCACGAACAGCACTTCATACACCGCCCCGCTGACCAGTCTGCTGAGGATGTCTGCCGGTGACATGGCGTCGCTTAGCCGGTAGGTCCCCGCTTGTATTTTTGCATCCGCGCCTTTGAGGCGCGCGTAGGCGGTAAACAGTCTGCTGCAGGAAATGATCTGTGCCTCGGCCAGATTCCTGGCAATGGCCTGGGTGGTCTGCCCCGCAGAAACCGTGAAGAGTTTATAGGTCGATCCCTGCCCATGGGCTGAATGGATCTTTCCGTTTACGTAACCGACGAGCAGAAGGAGACCGGTCAGGAAAACACCGATGGTCATGAGACGCCATTGCGCCGGTGAAAGCCGCTTCACCAGGGAGGATACCGATCGGGGAATGTAGATTCTGGATAAGGGAGCCATGCTTTCCATTTTTAGGGCATCTGCCGGCGGGCTGTCAAGGCGAAAGCCGTGGCTTGACAAGGGGGGGCTTTATTGTTAAAAAAGGGAGTCATTTGCCCGAACGGTTTTGCTACTGAGAACATTGCTGCTGACAAAGGAGTTACGCGTGCAACTGAACAATATGGAAGATATTCTCGAGTTTGCCCTGGAGCGTGAGGACGCCGCCTACCGACTCTATTGCAACGCGGCAAAAATGTCTGCCAATAGCGCAGCACGGAAGATTTTCGAAGAACTCGCCGAGCAGGAGGCGGCCCATAAGCGGATAATTCTCAGTCTTGACAAAGAGAAGGTTGCCGCGTATCGATTTACACCGGTACCCGACCTGGGTATCAGCGAATACCTGGTGGATGTCTCCTACAATGAGTCGATGACCTATCAGGAGATTCTGGTCTATGCCATGAAAAACGAGGAAAAGGCCTATCGGTTTTACCGTGAGGCAGAGCAGATGACCGATGATCCCGATCTGAAGCAGCTTCTGCAGATGATGGCAAACGAAGAGCAGAAGCACAAATTCCGTCTGGAATCACTTTATGAAGAGAAGGTTCTCACGGAAATGTAACCGGTTTTCCGGCGACATGATTCACCTGGGAGGCACGCAGCCTCCTTTTTTTATGCTTTGAAACGGTTTTCGGTACCGTCCAGGAGCCGTTTGATATTCGCGTGGTGTTTACTGATGACAATTATGGCAATGACAAACGACATGGCGACCATTACTGGATTACGGTCCAGCAGTGCCACAAGGGCCGGCATGGCGGCAGCGGCGGATATGGATGCAAGGGAGATGTAGCGCCAGACCCAGACTGTGACGACAAAAATTCCGAGTGCCGCCAGGATCGCAAGGGGAGATACCCCGAGAAATACGCCGAGTGCCGTAGCTACCCCTTTACCGCCCTTGAAGCGGAGGAACACGGGGAAAATATGGCCCAAAAAGGCGGCCAGACCCACAAGCGCCACATAGCCGTCGGAGAACGCAAGCAGGTTCGCGGCAACAACCGGAAGGAGTCCTTTCAGGCAATCACCGATCAGGGTGAGAACGCCAACCTTTCTGCCGAGAGTCCGATAGACATTGGTTGCACCGATGTTGCCGCTGCCGGTCGTGCGGATATCAACACCGGCAAAGGCCCTGGCAAGAAGCAGTCCCGTTGGGATCGAGCCGAGCAGGTAGGCGATGGCAATACAAACTGCTTGAAGCATGTGTGGATCTCCCTCGGTAGGAAAAGAAGGCACGGTTGAAGTATCAACGGGTCGGGAACGTATCTGAGAGTGCCGGTGACAACCGGAAGTCGTGGGCTACTTCATGGAAGAGCGCCGCCCCTCGCGGGATGAGTACACTGTCAGTGCGGCAGCGAAAAAAAGGACGTCCCTCCCGATTGCCGTCCAGGCGGATGTTTTCGGCCCGCCCTGTCGGAAACAGCCGCAATCAATGTCCAGTCCACGGACAATTGTTGAGGCGAGCAGTATAATGAACACCGCATTCATGCCGGCGATTATTGCTGCTGCTGCCTTGATGCGATAGCCGGTAATCAGCAGCATGCCGCTGAGCAATTCGACCCAGGGGAGGGTGGCTGCAACCAGGTAGTTGAAAAAATAGGGGAGTACCTGGTAGGCCGCTACCGAACCGGCGAAGGCAGCAGGTTCCCGTATCTTGATAAAACCCGCATAGATAAACACCGCGCCGAGTCCGAGACGAATCCCCGTAAGGATAAGGCTTCTTGTCCTCGCTTTCATGGGCGCTCTCCCGTAACGGGCAAGCCGGCGTCTTTCCACTCCGGCAACCCCCCCTCGTAGAGGAGCATGCTACGATAGCCGACGTTGGACAGTTTAGCAGCCAGATTTTTGCTGTCATGGCAGCCATAGCCGCTGCAGTAGATCACCAGGGTGGCCTCCACGGGGACTTCAGCCTTGAATGCTGCAATCCTGGCTGCATAGTCACCCAGGGGGAGGGAGCGGGCTCCCGCAATGTGGCCCGCGGCGAATACTGAGGCTTCCCGTGCATCAACAAAGATTGCCGACTTTGCTGTGAAGAGTTCCCTCACCTGCTCCAGGAAGGCTGGCGCAATCAGCGCGTCAGTCCCGGCAGACGGCGGTACGGTGCCGGTAGCGGGCGCCTTTCCCTTATATGCGTCTCGAAGCAGGGAATTGTTCCAGAGCAGGCCGAAACCAACCGCCACGGCAATGATGGCCGCCATTTCCCTGAACAGTTGTTTGGTGGAATTTTTCATTCAGATGCCATCTCGCTCCTGGTCAAACCAGGCTAAGGCTCGTTCATGACGCACTGTTTATCATCCTTGTTGCAATAACGGACCACGGTTACCGGTTCCATGGTAATCAGACCGCCTGCCATCATCTCGTCGATGGCGGGCATGGCTTTGTCGATCTTTTCCTTGCTGGCGACCACTTCAATAATCAGCGGCAGGTCTGACGAAAGACGCAGTATTTTGTCGGTGTGATAAATGCTGTGGGCTCCGAATCCGGCTACGCCACGCAAAACGGTTGCACCGGCAAACCCTTCCACGATGAAATAATCAATCAGTGCCTCATGGAGTGGTTTTCGGCCATATTTGTCGCTCTCGCCGATATAGATGCGCATGAGTACCTTTTCACCGATGAATCCGGGCATGATGCCTCCTAGAGGTAACGGGCCGTCTGAATTCCTGCCCAGGTGAAGACCAGGCATACCAGTACGCTGAGTACGATATTTGCCGCGGCAACAGGGAAATTACCCTCTTCCAGCAGACGGAATGTTTCGTAACTGAAGGTGGAAAAGGTCGTCAGGCCGCCCAGAAAACCTACGGTGAGGCCCACCCGCAGGGTTGGCGGGATCAGCGTACTGCGCAGGCCGAATTCCATGAGCAGGCCGATGATGAACGCACCGAGAATGTTCACAACAAACGTGCCGTAGGGGAAGTTCCGTCCGAGTATGGCGTACACCCACCCGGAGACATAATAGCGGGTCAGGCAGCCAAAGGCGCCGCATACCGCGATGACAACCGCAAGTTCCATTACCCCTCCAAGGTTAGGTGCCCGGGAGCAAATCCTGATTGCGGCCTGAAATATATTCAAAAACCCGGTCACCATACTCTGTGAAACCGTAAATGTCAAGAAACGTGCCGGCTTAGCTGATAAGGTAGGGAACCGCACGTACTGCTGCCCGGAGAAGAAGCGTCAGACTTTCAAAAAAAACAGCCTCCATGGTTTTACCATGGAGGCTGTTAAAGCTGAAACTGCCTGGTTTTAGAAGCGCAGGCCGATATTGGTGCCGATGATAAACGGGTTGATGTTCAACTTGAATTTCGTTCCGTTAATACGCATGTCAGGACGGCTATCGTAGTACATGGCATCAATGTTCAAAAAGACGGAATCGGTAATCTTGATATCGGCACCGACCTTCGCTGCCCAACCCACCGAAGTTCCGACATCAAGCGTGCCGAGAACGATTTTCTCATCAAAGGGCATGACTACATTCATGCCGAAGCCGACGTACGGGCTGACTTTGTACTGGGGAATCGGATGGTACTTGATATAGAGAGACGGCGGCAGCAGCCATAAAGAGCCAGCGTTAACGCCGCCATCGTCGATCATGATGTCATGCTTTGCCAGGGCGAGGACCAGTTCAGATGATACGTTTTTGGTAAAGAAATACTCGAGGGAAAGGGCAGGGGTTGCTGCATCGTCAACAGTCGGACGAAGTCCTGAAAGGGCACTGTCAAATTTCTCATCGGGCATGATGTAGATGCCACCAAGTTTCACGCCATAGCGTTTGAAACCCTGCTCTGCAGCGGCACTGATGGACACCGTTGCGAACAGCATGGCGACTGCCGCTGTAATGCCGAGTACTTTTGTAAAAATAGTCTGTTTCACTGTTGCCTCCTCGTTGGGGATATGATGGCGCACGAAGCGCCGGTTTGCCTGTCAAAATAAAACAGTGCTGGAATTATGGGGATAATATGTCAAAATGGCTACTTTTTTAAAACTATATTTTTTCATGGCGGATGTACATAGAAAAAGACAAATTTATTCATGATAAAACGCCCCCGCGTACTTTCCGGGCTGCTTACCGTAGTCGACCGGTTTTACGGGGGTGATAGAGAGCTTGTGGCCAGTTGGACGGCGAGCAATTTAAATAGATTTAAAAAATATGTCAACTGAATAATTAGAGCAGATCGGCTTCCTTGTTTTATTGACGTGGGATAGTTAACGATCCGCTCAGGGGCGTTACGTATGAAGGAATTGTTTCGCTATCAGGCGTTCAGGAGGGTCCTTAACACTGTCGGGGCAGCAGTTGGCTGAAGTAGCTGATGGAGGTGAATGTTGCTGAGTCAGCAGGAGAAAGTACGGAGCTGGAGCGACTGATGAAAATCAGATAGCGAATGCCGTAGGCAGCTGCGGTGGAAAGGTTTGTTTCACTGTCTTCACCGAGCATGGTTCGCTCCGGTGCAAAGGGGATGCGGGTCTGCAGGCGTGCCCAGAAGCCCGGATCTTCTTTCGGAAGTCCCAGTTCATGGGCGGAAAGGATGCTGGTAAAGTATGGCGCCAGACGAGTTTTCCGCAATTTCATCGTCAAGGTCTTGCTGTGGGCATTGGTGACAAGGTGCACGCTTTTGCCATGACGGCGGAGAAACAGGAGGAACTCCACCACAAAGGGATGCACGGCAATCAGGTGGTCCACCTCAAGTTTCAGGAGGGGAATATCAAGTCCCAGTCGATCGGACCAATAGTCCAGATCGGTCCAGTTGAGGGTGTTTTCCTGGGATCTGAACAGGCGGTACAACAGGTCTTTGGCCGATTCTATGCTGATCCCGTTCTTGCCGGCATAGACTTTCGGCACATGCTCGAGCCAGAAATGGTCGTCGAAGTGGCGATCGAGCAGTGTTCCGTCCATGTCGAGCAAAACGGTATCGATCAGGTTCCAATCGATGGGAAGTTTCGCATCTGTCTGGCCCGACAGATGGGTTTCTGAAGTGTGTCGCTGTTCAGATGGCATGCTGATCGATATGGTTGCGGATGGTTGTCAGGTCCGCTTCCAGTACTTCACAACGGGTTGGCAGGTCTTCAATGCCTTCCAGGGAGGCGGGGCGTCGCGGATGAACACCCGTCGCGGTGATGACCGCTTCATCGAACTTTGCCGGATGGGCCGTTGCCAGGCAGATCAGAGGCAAACCCTGCTTCCGGTGGTCAAGGGCCGCTTTTACCCCGACGGCGGTATGGGGATCGAGTATGTAGCCGGTCTTCCGGTAAAAGGATGCAATGGTGTCGAGGGTTTCCTGTCTGTTGACCGACTGGGACAGGAAGTCGCCGGCAACAACTGCCAACTCTTCCCGGGAAAACTCCATGGTGCCGGTTAGGGCAAAGTCGGCAAAGACCGTTCTGACCCTGGTGCTGTCCTTGCCGAAGAGGAAGTACAGGTATCGTTCGAAGTTGGAGGCGACCTGAATGTCCATGGACGGGGAGAGGGTGGGATGCACCTCACCCAGGGAGTAATCGCCGCTGCGGACAAAACGGGTCAGAATATTGTTTTCATTGCTTGCCAACAGCAGTTTGTCAATCGGCAACCCCATGCGCTTTGCTACGTATCCGGCAAAGATGTCGCCGAAATTTCCCGTGGGGACGGAGAAAATCACCTGGTCGCCGATTTTTTCCACGATCCGGAAGTAGGCGTGAAAATAGTATACAACCTGGGCAAGTACCCTGGCCCAGTTGATGGAGTTGACGGCGCCCAGGGCGTGCCTTTCCTTGAACGGAAGGTCATTGAACAGTGCCTTGACGATATTCTGGCAGTCGTCGAAGGTCCCGCGGGCCGCAATATTGTGCACATTGTCGTCTAATACGGTGGTCATCTGCAGTGCTTGAACAGGTGAGGTCTTGCCCTGGGGGTGGAGAATGAAAATGGAGATGTTTTCCTTGCCGCGGACGCCATAGATTGCCGCACTACCCGTATCGCCGG
>CAYSWG010000022.1:0-17601 GCA_964434465.1 uncultured Geobacteraceae bacterium | reverse complement strand
CCGAGAAGGTATGCATAACCCTGAATATTGAATTCGATTTTGATCGGGCAGATGTTAAACCCAAGTATCATACGGTAATCGAGAAAGTTGCCGAATTCATGAAAAAGTATCCGGAAACAACTGCGGTTATCGAAGGGCATACCGATAATAAGGGTGCCTACGCTTATAATATGAAGCTGTCCGAGCGCCGCGCCGAGGCCGTGAGAACCTATCTTATCGAGAAGTTCGGGATTGCAGCTGAGCGACTGAGCACCAAAGGTTATGGCTACACCAAGCCGAAGGATACCAATAAGACTGCAGCCGGTCGTCAGAAAAACCGCCGCATTGAAGCAATGATCGACTGCGTTGTTTATTCGACCAAGTAAGTTGGCACATATGTAATAACTGGCCTGGCATTCATCTTTCTCCCTTGAGTGAATCAGGCGGGCGTTCTGGGGCCGCTGTCCGATTCGGACAGCGGCCCCAAATTCTTTGCAGAAGGTTATTGAGGTAAATACCATGATCACGCATATAGTCCTGTTCAAACTTCAGGATCCCACCGAAACTGCATGTCAGGAGGTGGTTTCGCTTTTGCGGAGCATGGAGGGCAAGATTCCCCAGCTTCGTTTCCTTCAAGCCGGAACTGATGTTGTCGGTTCAGAACGTTCCTACGATGTGGCACTCATTACCAAATTTGACACCTTGGATGATCTCGCTGCCTATCAGGTCCATGCCTACCATGCAGACGTTGTGGTTCCAGCAATTCGCCAACTCTGTTTGTCCAGCGTGACGGTTGATTTTGTCGCGGAGTAGGGTTTTGTCGGCGGAGGTTCCCTTTCGTGAACTTGTCGGCATACTCGTTCTGTCGGGTTTCTGACTCCTTTACCTGTGATAATTCTGCAGTGCATATTTTGAATACTGTTGAAATTTTTTCTAGAAAAACTACAGGGATCCTGATAAATACATACTCCACATGCATGGTGAATCGGGCCCGATGCGAATACTGATCGGGAGCGTATTTGCTCATGTATCAAAGTTCTGACGTTTGTGACAGTCAGCGGATGATTACCTGTACATAGGAGAACAGTGTTCGTGGAAAAAATCGGTCGTAATGAATCGTGTGTTTGTGGAAGCGGAAAAAAGTATAAGAAGTGTTGTCTTGTCAAGGAACAGGACCGGGCAGCGCGTCAGAGGGAGGAGTCGCAGGCGGCATCGCGAGCATTGGACTGGCTGGCTTCGGCGTATCCCGGCGCTGTACGGGAAGCTGTGAAATCAGGTTATTACGGTGGTCTCAAGAAAGTGGAACGTGAGGCTCTGGAAGAGTTGTCCAGCGAAATGATGGAATTGCTCAATATAAATATCGGTGAATGGCTGCTGACGGATGCACATATCGCCGTCGATGGAGATCCCCGACCGGTGCGCCAGTTACTGCTCGGGGCGAATGGTGTTCAGCTTTCGACTGGGGGTTGCCGATGGCTGAAGAACCTGGGCAAATCGCCGTTGGGCTTGTATGAAGTGGTGGAAGTCAGGAATGGTGAAGGTCTTGTCGTAACTGATCTGTTGGACAGCCAGTCAACTCCCGTCTGGATAGGAGATCGAACTGCCTCCAGGAATATGGTTTGTTGGGATATTTTCGGGGCACGACTCGTAATCAACGGTGATGATTGTCTGCTCTCGGGAGCTCTTTACCCCTTCAATCGGGTAACAGCTAACAAAATCAGGACGAAGCTGGCCAGGAAGCTGAAAGATATCGCCCGTGATTCTCCCCAGTATCGTGATGTACTCTGTGACGTGATTTCAACTGAATGGCTGAGAACGCTTATTGTTGCCAAGCAGGGGGGGGAAGAGGTTCCCGAAATTCCGCTGCTGGATAGTACGTCATGGCCAGATGCAGAACTTGCTTGCCTGGGGGACAGGACACCAATGAAGGCGGCAACAACAGATGCAGGGCGTCGTACTGTTGTCGAGATCATCAAACAATACGAAAATCATCTTGCCCATCAGGCACGCACGGCCGGAACCACTCCTGTGGACACCAGTACGCTGTGGGAAGCCGTTGGGTTACGGCGTGCTTAGTACGAGGTTACGGTTACCCTGCCGGGAAGTTTCTTCCAGCAACTGACAGACTGTCTGCGGACAGAATTTCTATGCAGTCCCGAACGCCACACATTGTGGCGTTCAGTTTTTTTGTCGTACAAGGCATTTCTCGGGGTGCAGGCGGCCGTATTTCCTGTCAGGCATCGTGACCGGTGGAGAATTCCATGGAACTCTGGCAAAAAAATCTTGCTGCAGCAACCACTGATCCCGATGAACTGGCGACCCGCTTTTCCTTTGATCCTGGACCGTTGCGTAAGGTTGTGCAGCGCTATCCGCTGCGCATTTCCGGTTATTATCTCAGTTTGATCCAGGCAGTTGACGATCCCATATGGCGGCAGTGCGTTCCTGATCTGCGTGAGCTTGCCCCAAGTACCCTTACGGACGATCCCCTTCGTGAGGAGCAACTAAGTCCTGTCCCCGAACTCATTCACCGTTATCCCGACCGCGTGGTCATGCTGGTTTCGTCGCAATGTCCCGTATATTGCCGTTTCTGCATGAGGAAGCGCAGAATCGCCAGTGATCTCGGAGCCTGTCGCGGGAATCATCTGGAGGAGGCTTTTTCCTACCTGGCCGCTACACCTGAAATCAAGGACGTCATACTTTCGGGCGGCGATCCGTTCCTTCTGCCCGACGATCAGCTCGAAAACCTGCTGCAACGAATTCGTTCAGTCCCCCATGTGCAGATTATTCGCATAGGTACCCGCGTTCCGGTGACCTTACCCGAACGGGTTACCCGCCGGTTGTGCCGGATGCTCAAAAAATTTCATCCCCTGTATGTGAATACCCACTTCAATCATCCCCGGGAAATCACCAGGGAGTCTGCCGAAGCATGCCGCCGGTTGGTTGAAGCGGGTATCCCCCTTGGCAACCAGACTGTGCTGCTTAAGGGTGTTAATGATGATGCCGCAACCATGAAGCGGCTCATGGAGAATCTGCTCACCATCAGGGTCCGACCCTACTATATTCATCAACTGGATCTGGTGCAGGGAACCGGCCATTTCCGTACTGATGTGCGACACGGCGCCGAGATCATGTCAGCCCTTCGCGGACACATATCAGGTCTGGCCGTTCCCCATTACGTCATCGACGCACCGGGAGGGAAGGGCAAGGTGCCTGTAAACTCGGAGACGACCTGGTATTCCGCCAGGGGTACGGTCATGCTGAAAAATTATCGGGGAGAACTTGTCGAGTATCCGACTGAGACCTAGACAGGCAGGGGTGTGTGTCGGGGGAATTCCGGGATTAGAGTGTTTCCGGAGTAAATGAGACAACGGAGTCAATTCCGGTGGCGCCGGTAAGAATCATGACCAGTCGATCCATTCCCAGGGCAATACCGGCTGATGGGGGGAGATGTTTGAGGTCAGTGAGTAATTTCTCGGGCAGTCCGTAGTCGGGCTTGCCCATGGTCCTTCTTTCGGCTCGTTCCCGGGAAAAGCGAAAGCGTTGTTCTGTGCTGTCCACCAGTTCCGAAAAGGCGTTGGCAAGTTCAATCCCGTCTATGTACAGTTCAAAACGTTCTGCGACGGACGCATTGTCCGGTTTTCTGCGGGAGAGGGATCCCCGGGCAACTGGATAGTCCAGCAGAAACGTCGGTCTGTGCACACCAAGGCGAGGTTCGATCTGGCCGACCATAATCTCATCGAAAACATTCCGCTCGAGTGCATCTTCAACGGTCATGCCGGCAAATTGTTCAAAGGCAACGGCAACAGTCAGCTGTTCCCAATCCCCGTCAAGGCGGATCGTTTTTCCCCCGCGCTCAATCCTGTTCCCAAGACCAAGGTTGTCCGCCAGAGTGCGGATCAGTTTCACGCAGTCATGCATCAGATCGGAGTAGTCGGCGTGGGTTCGATACCACTCCAGCATGGTGAATTCGGGGAGGTGCAAGGCTCCCCGTTCGCCATGTCGCCAGCAGCGGCAGATCTGGTAAATTCGTTCGAAACCCCTGGTGAGCAGACGTTTCATGCATAGTTCAGGAGAGGGGTGGAGAATCCAGCCGTCGTTTTCTACCAGATCGATGTGTGCCTCAGGAATAGGTACGGGAATACGGTGCGGGGTTTCTATCTCAAGAAAATTTTCCCGGTGGAAGAAGTCTCTGGTGGTGCGGAGTATCTCGGCCCGCTTCTGCAGCATGATTCGGGGAGTTACCATTCCGTTGCCTTCGATCAAGGGTTATCCCTTGACCCGTGTTGAATATTCGCCGGTCCGGGTGTCGATGGTAATCAATTCACCTTCTTCAATGAACGGTGGGACGCGGAGTACATAACCGGTTTCTACCGTTGCCGGTTTTGTGTCGCTGCCGGTTGTGTCACCTTTGAGCCAGGGGGTTGTTTCGGTGACGCGCAGATTAACGAAATTGGGCAGGCTGACACCGATGGGTTTTTCCCTGAACAACAGGATGTCTGCTTCAATGTTATCGATCAGGAAGTGCCTGGCGTCGCCAATCGCATCCTCACTGATGCTGATCTGCTCATAACTCTGATTGTCCATGAAGCAGTAATTGGTGTCCTCTTTATAGAGGTACTGCATTTTCCGCTCTTCAAGGCTTGCCGGTTCAAAGGTTTCACCGGAGCGGTAGGTTCGATCAAGCAGTGTACCGTTGATCATGTTGCGCATTTTTGTCCGGTACAGTGCCTGTCCCTTGCCGGGTTTGGAAAATTCAAAAGCGACCACAAGGTAGGGATCACCATCCAAGGTAATTTTCAAACCTTTTCGTAAATCAGCGACTGTGTACATATGTAACGTTCCTTTGCCAAAATAGTGTAGTTACTAGGTATTATTCCGGTTTTGCGCAGTGAGCGCATAAAGCACTGATGCCGGGTCGGATGCACAACCCGTCCATTGACAGCAACGGGTGGTCCCGTAACCAGCGGTTCCGTCCCGGTAAAGTGATTGCTCTCCCGTTGCCACGTGCAATAACTCGAGGGCGTGAAAAACGACACCAGAAACCGGTTCCGGTCAGACGGCGCTGGCGTGCGACAGTCTCCGGCAGATGGTCCGCCATCAATCCAGTAAATGCCTGCTCATGAAGTGTGGTGGCTAAGGGGGGGCGTTGCTGGAAGATTCCGGTTTATTTTGAACGGTAGGTAATGCGACCTCGTGTCAAGTCGTAGGGAGAAAGTTCTACCGTCACCTTGTCTCCCGGAAGTATCTTGATGAAGAACTTCCGCATTTTTCCGGAGATGTGCGCAAGAACAAGGTGATCATTTTCAAGCTTCACCCGGAACATGGCATTGGGCAAAGGCTCTACGACGGTTCCTTCCACTTCGATTGCTTCTTCTTTCTTCATGAAAACTCCTCTGGATTATCCGATGCGACAATGTTGACAGATCCACTGTCGGTTCATGGTTATAGTCGTATTTGCTGAAAATTGCAAGGCCCATTTGCCGATACTCAACTGCCTTACCCGCCATCGGCGCCGAGTTATTGCGACACCATATCGCTCTGGTAGTATGTAACCTGAACGTGGTCAGGAGGTGGCCAATGGCTGAGACGGTGAAGAACTATATTGCTGGCCTGTGGACAGAGTCGGTAAGTCACGGGTGGTTTGAAAGCCGAAATCCCGCTGACCGGCGAGAGGTTGTTGCCGTTGTGGTGCGCTCTGTCCGGGAAGATGTCGACCAGGCGGTTGCCGCTGCGGGAGCGGCCCTGCGCAATTGGCGCTACATGCCCGCGCCTAAACGGGGCGAGCTGCTGTTTCGTGCAGCCGAGTTATTGCTCCGTTCCAAGGATGCTTTGGGGCGCCTGGTAACCCGGGAAATGGGGAAAGTGCTTGCCGAGGGTCTGGGTGATATCCAGGAAGCGATCGACATGGCCTACTATATGGCCGGAGAAGGTCGCCGGCTGACGGGAGAAACTGTTCCGTCCGAACTCCCCGACAAGGACTGCAGGAGTGTTCGGGAATCCCGTGGTGTCGTTGCCCTGATTACTCCCTGGAACTTTCCCGTGGCCATACCGGCATGGAAACTTTTTCCTGCACTCATCAGCGGCAATACGGTAATCCTCAAACCTTCTTCGGCGACACCGGCCTGTGCTGCGGCTCTTGTCAGGATTCTGGAGCAGGCGGGCATCCCGCCGGGTGTCGTCAATCTGGTCAATGGGAGTGGTGAGCTCATTGGCGAGTATCTGGCTGCCCATCCCGGTGTCGATGCGGTCTCCTTTACTGGTTCCTGTTCAGCCGGGGAGCGTCTCCAGGCA
This sequence comes from uncultured Geobacteraceae bacterium, assembly GCA_964434465.1. Taxonomy (GTDB): domain Bacteria; phylum Desulfobacterota; class Desulfuromonadia; order Geobacterales; family Geobacteraceae; genus RPRC01. The sequence continues at coordinate 11,331 of CAYSWG010000022.1, read as the reverse complement.
CTGCTCGGAGCCAGACAGCGTCCTTTGGCCGCCGAGTTGGGTGGAAAGAACGCCGTTATCGTCATGGATGATGCGGATCTGTCCCTCGCTCTGGAAGGTGTTTTGTGGGGTGGATTCGGCACCAGTGGTCAACGGTGCACTGCCGCCAGCAGAATAATTGTACATGAAAGGGTCCTTGATCGTTTTGCCCATATGGTCAGTCAGGGAGCACACCGTATGCGGCTTGGCCCCGGTCTGGATCCGGCAACCGATGTTGGGCCTTTGGTCAGTGAACAACAGCTTGCCCGGGTACTGGACTATATCCGGGTGGGCAGGGAAGAGGGTGGCCATATCCTGGCGGGTGGCGATCGGGATGAGTCTGGTCCGTGTGCCTTCGGCTGGTATGTTAGGCCGACGGTGTTTACCGACGTACTTCCGACCATGCGGATTGCCCGAGAAGAGATTTTCGGGCCGGTGGTGGCGCTACTGCGCTGTTCAGGCCTGGAAGAGGCGATCAGTATGGTGAATGGGGTGCCCTTCGGGCTTTCCTCAGCCCTGTACTGTCGCGACGTGAACAGGACGGCCCTGGCCGAGCGTGAGTTACAGACCGGCCTGGTTTACTGCAATGCATCCACCATCGGTGCCGAAATCCAGCTGCCTTTCGGTGGCTGGAAGCATTCCGGATCGGGTCATCCGGAGGCCGGCGGCCGGGGAGGAGCCCTGGAGTTTTACACCAGGGTCAAGGTCATCTATCGTGATTTCAGCGGCAAACTGCAGCGGGCGCAGATCGACTGACAGGAGGGAGGGCATTCATGACCGCTACCGGAACGCTGCTCCAGCGGGCGGCACGGGTTTTCACTCCGGCACTGCATATCTATCACGGTCTTGAGGTGGTGCGCGGTGAGGGCGCCACTGTTTTTACGGCGGATGGTCGAAGTTACCTGGACTATTCATCGGGCCTGGCCGTTCTGAACATCGGTCACAGCCACCCGCGCGTCATGGAGGCGGTGCGGGCGCAACTGGATCAGGTGACCCACACCGGTGGGGTCTATTACCATGAAGCATCGGTCGCCGCCGCCGAACAACTGCTCTCCGTAACGCCTCCCGGTCTTGACAAACTCTTTTTCGGCAATTCCGGTGCCGAGGCCGTGGAGGCAGCACTCAAACTGGCCCGTTTTGTTACCGGCAGACAGGGTATCATTTCTTTTACAGGAGCATTTCACGGCCGAACCTTCGGCGCCCTGTCCATTACGACCAGCAACTCTGCCTATCGACGGAAATATCACCCTTTGCTGCCATCGGTATATCAGGTTCCCTACCCGTACTGTTTTCGCTGTCCGTTCCGGCAGGTTCAGGAGAGTTGCGGCCTGTGCTGCCTTCAAGAACTGGACGAGACGCTCCGACACCGGATACCAGCGGAGGAGGTTGCTGCTGTTATCATTGAGCCATTTCTCGGGGAGGGCGGCTATGTGCCTGCACCGGCGGCCTTTCTTCAGGGGCTTCGTCACCTGTGTGACCGTCACGGCATTATGCTGCTGTTCGATGAAGTGCAGTCGGGTATGGGCAGGACGGGGCGTTGGTTTGCCGGCGAACATGCGGAAGTCGTCCCTGATATTCTGACCGTTGCCAAGGGTATTGCTTCAGGGTTTCCCCTGGCCGCTGTGGTCAGTCGCCCTGAACTGCTGGATCACTGGCCGTCCGGGGCCCACGGCACCACATTCGGCGGCAATCCGGTTTCCTGCGCCGCCTGTTCGGCTACGGTTGCTGTTATCCAGGACGAGGATTTGCTGGAGAAGGCATCATATAACGGTGCAATGATCCTTGCCCGCCTGAAGGAGATTGCTGAACAGTCCCCCCGGATCGGCCACGTGCGCGGTTATGGACATATGATCGGTATCGAGTTCGTCTCGGAGCGTGGCGAACCCGATGGTGCAGCCTGTGAACGGGTCATCACCTGGTGCCTGCAGCAAGGGCTGATACTTATCGGCTGCGGCATCGAACGCAACGTGGTGAGGTTCATCCCGCCGCTGGTTTCCCAGAGCGCCCAGATCATGACGGCCCTGGATGTATTTGCCGAGGGAGTGGAGTGCTGTCGTGAAACGTGAGCGTATCCTCATCATGGGGGCAGCCGGCCGTGATTTTCACAATTTCAATGTCTGCTTCCGGAAGAACGCGGCTGTGCGGGTTGTCGCCTTTACTGCAGCGCAGATTCCCTTTATCGCCAACCGCCGCTACCCGCCGGAGTTGGCCGGGCCCCTGTATCCCCGCGGCATCCCCATACTGGGCGAAGCGCAGTTACCCGAACTCCTTGCCAGGTACAGGGTTGATCGGGTGGTCTTTGCCTATAGTGACGTGCCGCACCAGGAGGTAATGCATCGGGCTGCACGTGTCCTGGCTTACGGGGCTGATTTTTCCCTCCTTGGCCCCGCATCAACCATGCTGAAGAGTCGCAGGCCGGTTATTTCCATCTGCGCCGTCAGGACCGGTTGTGGTAAAAGCCAGGTAACCCGTTACCTGTGTCAGGTTATTCGTGAACAGGGTCTCGTGCCGGTGGTTGTGCGGCATCCCATGCCCTACGGAGATCTTGCCCGCCAGGAGGTCGAGCGGTTTGCCGATCTTGACGATTTGACACTGTACCGCTGTACCATAGAGGAGCGGGAGGAGTACGAACCGCTGGTGCGCCAGGGGTTCGTTGTCTTTGCCGGGGTGGACTACGACAAGATTCTGCGCCGGGCTGAACAGGAAGCCGATGTTCTCCTGTGGGATGGGGGTAACAACGATTTCCCCTTTTTTGCATCGGACCTGGAAATTACTCTTGTGGATCCGTTGCGCCCGGGGGATGAGACCAGCTATTTCCCCGGGGAAGTGAATCTTCGCCGTGCACAGGTGGTCGTTGTCAATAAAGCGAATGCAGTGGATCCGGAAACTCTCAACCGGTTAACGGAAGCCATTGGCAAGGCCAATTCGAACGCGTCTGTCGTCGAGACGGATTCCGTAGTGTCCGTTGCCGCACCGGCAATGGTTCGGGGTAAAAGAGTCCTCGTTATTGAGGATGGCCCCTCCGTAACCCACGGCAATCTGCGCACGGGTGCCGGATTTGCCGCGGCCCTGCAGTATCAGGCCGGGGAACTTGTCGATCCCCGGCCCTTTGCCACGGGCACCATTGCAGCACTTTATCGCGACTATCCGCACCTGGGTCCCGTACTTCCGGCCATGGGGTACCGTCCGGCACAAATTGATGAACTTCGCCAGACCATCGAAGCCGCACCCTGCGAACTGGTTCTTGCCGCAACGCCCGTTGACCTGCATCGCATCATGTCATTGTCGAAACCGCTCCTTGCCGTTTCCTATGAACTCCGTGAGCGGGGTGATGCACCATTGCAAAAAATTGTCTTGCAATTCCTTGCCAAAACAAGGCATTAATCGCTCCTCACCGCACCCGACCGGAAGGACTTTCCCCATGACAGACGATGTAGAGCGATTTACCCTGGCCAATGGCCTGGTTTTCACTGTTTTTGACCGAACGCGGGCCTATTACGGCGACTATCACCGGGTCGTTTTGGAGGTGGTATGTGATGTTCCCCTTGTTCGGGACCAGTTTGCCAGTGATGAGGACTTTGCGGACGGAAAGCTGCTTTTAGGCGAATCGGTGCGTTATTGCCGTGTGTTGGAGAAAATGGCTGTGCCCCTCATTGCCCTGGATCTGGCTCGAAGGGATCTGCTCGCCGGTTTTCGTTTTCAGGCAGAGCGGTATCTGGCTCTGGAGACATTTCCGGCAAAGCTGGTGTTATCGGAGCGTGAAAAAGCTCGGAAAAAGGATCTGCGGAACAAGGCGCAGCAATGAAGAATCAGCGTGAAGCAGTTGTAACCATAGAAAAGCTGGCATTCGGCGGTTCCGGTATCGGGCGTATTGACGGCAAGATCTGTTTCGTCCCGTATGTGGCCATCGGTGATGTTGTCCGGGTGGCGCTTCACCGGGAGAAGAAGTCCTATTACGAGGCGCACCTGCTGGAAATAGTAGAACCTTCCCCCGTACGTACATCGCCACCATGCCGGGTGTTCGGCATCTGCGGCGGATGCAACTGGCAGCATCTACCCTACCGGGAGCAACTGCGTGCCAAGGGAGAGATTTTTGCCGAAACCCTTGCCAGGATTGCCCGAGTCGGTGACGAATGTATTGGGGAACCTCTGGCGGCAGCTGATCCCTACCGGTATCGCAGCAGGGTGCAGCTTAAGGTCAGATTCTCAGGGGGCGTTCTGCATGTGGGGTTTTACCGTCAGGGGTCCCATTTTGTTATCGATTGCGCAGGCCGGTGTGCCATCGCCCGGGATGAAGTCAATCGTCTCATCGGTGAACTGGTGCCCCTGCTGAATACGTTTCCTGAACCGGAGTGCATCCCCCAGATTGATATTGCCGTGGGCGATGCTGATGATGCAGTCGTTGTCCTGCACTACATTGGTGGGCAGACCGGTACAATCGTTGCCTGGCTCAAGGAGCATCTGGTGAACAGGGTAGGGGCAACGGGCATTTTCATGCAGTGCGGCAGAAAATCCACAATGATGAAGGTATGGGGAAGGGTGCAACTGTCTTACGGGTTTCCTGGCGATGGTGTGTCAGGAATGTCGCAACTGCGCATGTCGTTCCGGGCCGGCGGTTTTTCCCAGGTAAATTATGCCCAGAACCGTGCCCTGGTGGCCGAGGCACTTCGCCTGCTCAACCTGCGGGGCAGTGAGCGGGTCCTCGATCTCTATTGCGGCAACGGCAACTTTTCTTTGCCTGTTGCCCGACGCTGCCGTGAACTGGTCGGTGTTGAAGGGTATGCCCCGTCCCTGGCCGATGCTGAGTGGAATGCCGGGAATAATGGCATTATGAACACGCGGTTCATCTGCCAGGCCGTGGAGCAGTGGCTTGCGCTCCACGCGGAAGCCGGTGAACGGTTTGATATCGTCATGCTTGACCCCCCGCGAACCGGTGCGCGGGAAGTGATGCACCTCATTCCGCTGCTGCAACCGGCGCAGATTCTATATGTTTCCTGTGACCCGACCACGCTGGCTCGAGACCTGGCTTACCTGCAGAAATCAGGATATGACGTTGTCACCAGCAGACTTGTAGACATGTTTCCCCAAACCTATCACATGGAAAGCATTACCGTGTTGCGTAAGCGGTGACACATTTTGGGAGAGAAATTTGCAGGCTACAATGGTGCCGTAAACAAAGTGTGCAGGAATGTGCTGCCAATTCAGGGCTGAGGCGTGCCTAAATAAATCCCTGTTTGAGGTTTTTTGCCTGGCACGGCTTTTTTTCTGTTGCGGTGCACTGGGTCACGTGGCGCATTTTTCGCGAAAAGTGTATCACTTTCTTTCGGGAACTGCTCAATTTTGATAACAGCACCCCGTGGTTATGCCCGTAGATGTAGCTCTGCATGTCGCGGGAGTTGGTGCTGGCAGCTACAATGGATTTTCCTGATCACTGATTCTGTTATGCAGACTGAACTGTCGGAGGATGCCTGATGAACAAATCCGAACTTATTGAAGCCCTTGCCCTGAGAAAGAACCTCTCCTTCAAAAAAGCTGAAGAAATAATCAATACTATCTTCGAATCCATGGCAAACGCCCTCCGGGACGGTGAGCGCATTGAGATACGGGGTTTCGGCAGCTTTGTCATAAAGGATTACAAACCCTACATCGGCAGGAACCCGAAGACCGGTGAGGCAATCACCGTTAATCCGAAAAAACTCCCCTTCTTCAAGGTCGGCAAGGAGTTGAAGGAAAAAGTAGACAACTGACAGGCCCGTTGGAGCACGCCCGAATAGCACCTTCCTGGTTGGGTGTAGCCGTCCTTGTCAGAGGAGCTCTGCAGTAATCAGTATACATTCGCCATTGCGCATGGTATGGGTTGAATCAATACCCTGTGTCTCCCTGGGCACACTCTTCCTGTTTTCATAATTCGATCCATTGGTTTTCGGAGTATAGCTTCCATGGGTTTTCTGCAGGTGCTTGAAGCGCTTGGCGGCCTTGGCCTGTTTGTTTTCGGCATGAAAACCATGGCCGATGGTTTGCAGCGCCTTGCCGGAGGCAAGTTCCGCCGTCTTGTGGAACGGCTCACGGGAAATCGACTTTCCGCGGCATTGACAGGAAGTTGTCTTACGTCTCTTCTCCAGTCAAGTGGAGCAGCATCAATCCTGATCATCGGTTTTGTTAACGCCGGGTTGCTTTCCCTGTTCCAGGCCCTGGGCATGCTTGTCGGGGCCGGTCTCGGCACTGCTTTTGCCGTTCAGTTCATTGCCTTCAGGGTAACACTTCTTTCCCTCCCCGTTGTCTTTGCCGGTGTGTTGCTCAGATTGTACAGCACTCGACGTCGTCTGGTGTTCCTTGGCGACATCCTTCTTGGATTCGGCCTGCTTTTTTTTGGCCTGGAAATCATGGAAAGCCGCTTTGCTGTCCTGGGCGGCAGCCTCCTGGCCGACAGTTCACGGCACTATCTTTTGCAGTGGCACGGTATCAGCGTCCTTCTCGGTGCCTTGCTGACCGTAGTGGTCCAGTCGGGCAGTGCCGCTATCGGTATCATAATTGCCCTGGCAGTCGGGGGCATTGTCGCATTTGACCAAGCCGCTGCCATGGTTGTCGGCGAAATACTTGGGACGGTTTTTCTTGCGGGCATTGGTGTTATCGGCGGGTCGCTGACAGCAAAGCGTACAGTACTCTTTTATGGATTTATCTCCGGGATCGCGTTGTTGCTGGTTCTGCTGTTTTTTCCCTGGTATCTGCGCGGTATTTTCTGGGTTACATCCTGGACTACCGCTGTACCTTTGTACGGCCCGGGGGCAGTTGGCTCTTCCGGACTGTCGGGAGCGGCCGTTGCGCGGGCTCTGGCCAATGGCTACACGCTGTTCATTCTGTTTCTGACGGTGATATTCGTACCCTGTATTGGTTTTTTTGCCCGTTCCGCCGGCAGAATTTTTCCGTTTGCCAACGCTTCTGCCACCGAACCGCGTTCCCAGTACCTGGATTTTCGTGTTTTCACCACGCCGTCACTTGCCCTCCTGCAGGCTGGCAATGAACTTATGCGCATGGCCCAGGTGACCCATTCCATGGTGTCCGACTGTATCAGCCAACTCTACGATTTCAGTGCCAGACGGTCGACCGTCATTTCCCAGAAAGAAAATCTGCTCGATGTGGTACAGAAGGAACTGTCCAGCTACCTGGTCGAACTGGCCCGCCAGCCGCTTACCGCCGAAATAGCGACGGAAATTCCCGTCTTCCTTGCCGCGGTAAACAGCTTTGAGAGTATTGGCGACTGTTGCGAGTCCGTTCAGGATTGTCTGCGCAGGAAGAAAGAGGAGAATGTCTATTTCTCCCATAACGCCATGGATGAACTCAAGGGGTTGGCAGGGCGGGCTTCCTGCCTGACGGCCTTGGCAGTCGACTCTCTCGGCGAGACCGAACCTCCCTCCCTTGACCGCGCCCGGACACTCCACAGGGAGATCGTTGCAGAGGGAGATGTCCTTAAAGCCAACCACCTTTCACGGCTAAGCAATGGCTCCTGCACGGTGTTGGCCGGGTTACTGTTCATGGATATAGTTGCTGCTTTTGTGCGTGTTGCCGACCATGCCCTGGCATGTGTCGAAAGGGGTAAGGTGCTGCATTCATGAACCAGTTGGTAGCTGCCATTGACCTGGGGACCAATACGGCTCGCTTACTCATCGGCAGCATAACTGCAGACGGCCGGATTGAGACCGTGCTTCATAAAAGCCTGATCAGCCGTCTTGGCGGTGGTTTCTCCCGGGAGAAGGGAATTGCCCCGGCTGCATGGAAAAGGACTTTGGCCATCCTTGACGAGTTTGCCGGAGATCTGCAGGAGCATGGCGTTGCTGCCGTGCATGCCGTGGCAACAAGTGCCGTTCGTGAGGCAAACAACGGCAGGGAATTTGTCGCCGATGTTCATGGGAAGACGGGAATACCTTTGCGGGTTATCGACGGCGTTGAAGAAGCACGGCTCAACCTGCGGGGTGTCCTGTCCGGCCTGGATACGGTGTCCGACCTGTTTGTTTTCGACATCGGTGGCGGCAGTACGGAGTATCTTCTTGCCCGGGGGAAATCCGCCATATTCTCCCTGAGTCTGCCTCTTGGCGTCGTCCACTTGACGGAAGGGCATGGTTCGGTAAACGCCATGGATGCAATAATCTCCCGGGAACTGGTCCGGCTTCGCATGGTCCTGACCGAACAGGGTCTTCTGACGGCAGTGGGCATGGCGCAACTGGTTGGTACGGCCGGTACGATAACGACCCTTGCCGCCCTGCATCGCCAGGTCCCGCATCATTCGTCCAGCATGCTTCACGGCACCTGCCTTCCCCATGCAGACGTTTCGGCACTCTATCAGGCGCTGGTGAACCGGTCGTCCGAAGAGCGCCTGGCAATGCCCGGCCTTGAGAAAGGGCGAGAGGATCTCATTATTGCCGGAACGCTCATTACCCTGCGAACCATGGAGTTGTTCGCTTTCGGGCAGTGTTTCGTCTGCGAAACCGGCCTGCTGCAAGGAGCGCTGCTTGCCCGTGAAACGGCAGGTGAAAGCGGTGATTCATACGGCGCTTCATGCCCAGTTAGCAGTTGACATAATTACAGGTTTGTCGGTATAGTTCACGGCGTTTTTCCATGTCTGTTCCGATCTTACTCACTGCAGAGGGGATCATTTTCATGAAAGAAATTCTTTCTGGTAACGAAGCAATTGCCCGGGGCGCCTATGAAGCAGGTGTAAAGCTTGCCAGTGCCTACCCGGGAACTCCGTCCACGGAAATTCTCGAAAACATCATCAAATACAGGGAGATTGATGCCTCATGGGCTCCCAATGAAAAGGTTTCCCTGGAAGTGGCCATGGGAGCTTCTTTCGCCGGAGCCCGCACTCTGATCACCACAAAGCATGTCGGCCTCAATGTGGCTGCAGACCCGCTCTTCACCTTGTCCTACACGGGGGTAAAAGGTGGTCTTGTTGTGGTCAATGCCGATGATCCGGAGATGCATTCCTCCCAGAACGAGCAGGATAACCGCAATTACGCCAAGTTCGCTAAAATGCCCATGCTGGAGCCGGCCGACTCCCAGGAGTGCAAGGACTTTACCCGTCTTGCCCTGGAGCTTTCCGAGGAATACGATACACCGGTCATTCTGCGGACGACGACACGCATTTCCCACGGCAAATCCATCGTGGCGTTGCAGGATCCCGTCACCGGCCTCCCGGAACCGGCCTTGGTGTCAAACGCGGCAAAACAGGTGATGTTGCCCAGCAATGCCCGTGTCCGTCATCCCCTGGTGGAAGCGCGCATGGTCAGATTGGCCGCAGCTGCCGGCGCGATGGCAATCAACCGGATGGAGTTGCGCGATACGTCCATCGGTATTGTTACGTCAGGGGTTACCTATCAGTATGTCCGTGAAGTTTTTCCCCAGTTTTCTACCCTGAAGCTGGGATTGGTCCATCCGCTGCCCATGGATCTCATCCGGGATTTTGCAGCCAAAGTGCAGCGCCTGTTCGTTGTTGAGGAACTGGATCCCTTTTTCGAGGAGCAGATCAAAGCTGCGGGGATTGCGGTCTCCGGCAAGGACTTTCTCCCCCTGTGCGGTGAACTGACGCCGGGTAGAATCAGGGATGCCTTTGCCACCATCGGCATCGGTTCGGCGTCGGTTACCTGGCAAGCGTCTGCGAGCGCTACTTTGCCTCTACGGCCTCCCGCCATGTGTCCCGGTTGTCCCCACCGGGGTATGTTCTATCTTCTGAATCGGCTCAAAGCCTACGTTACCGGTGATATCGGCTGCTATACCCTTGGCTTCCTGCCGCCGCTTTCCGCCATGGAAACCTGCGTCTGTATGGGTGCTTCCGTCGGCAATGCCACGGGTGTCGTCAAAGTTGTTGCTGAGGCAGAACGCAAACGGGTAGTTGCCGTGATTGGTGATTCGACTTTTCTCCATAGCGGCGTTACCGGCCTGATGGATATGGTTTACAACAATGCACCGGCGACAGTGCTCATCCTCGACAATTTCATAACTGCCATGACCGGACGACAGGACAATCCTGCATCCGGATTTACCTTGATGAATGAACCGGCCCATCGGGTTGATCTTGTTCAGTTGTGTCGTTCAATCGGCGTACGTCATGTGCGGGTCATCGATCCCTTTGACCTTGAGGGAGCCGGTGCGGCATTGCAGGAAGAGATGGACCGTCCAGAGACGTCGGTGCTGATAACCAACAGACCCTGTGTGCTTGTCAAGCGGGAAGGGGTTTTCCAGCGCGGGCCAGCCTATCACGTGGAGGAGTCCGACTGCACCGGTTGCCGGGCCTGCCTGCGTCTTGGTTGCCCGGCAATCCAGTGGCGTCCGGAGAGTGGTGCAAAGGGCGTATCCCATATTGATCCGACCCTGTGCACCGGTTGTGACGTATGCCGTCAACTCTGTAAGTTTGCTGCAATAAGGAGGGCTCAATGAGTGATCGGGTAACCAATATTCTTCTGGTGGGCGTTGGCGGTCAGGGTATCCTGCTCGCATCGGAGATACTTGCCGAAACATTCATGCTGGCAGGGTTTGACGTTAAAAAAAGCGAGATCCACGGCATGTCCCAGCGGGGCGGCAGTGTTGTTTCCCATGTCCGTTTTGGCCGTGAAGTTTTTTCACCACTTGTTCCCGAAGGTGAGGGTGATATCCTCCTTGGCTTTGAACTGATAGAGACCCTCCGTTACCTCACCCTGCTGAAAAAGGATGGCTCCGTTATTGCCAATGATCTGAAGATTCTGCCGTCTTCGGTGCTCATGGGAAAAGAAGTGTATCCGGATAATGTGCCGGAACTTGTGCGGCAACAGTTTCCCCAGTTCCTCCTGGTTGATGGACAAGAAATTGCCCGACAGGCCGGGAACCTTCGTGCTGCCAATACGGCGCTTTTGGGTGCCGTTTCCCGTCGGCTCCAAATCGGACAGGACTACTGGATGCAAGCTCTGGAACGAATGGTTCCCCGCAATGCCCTCGACGTAAACCGTCGCGCCTTTCTCTCGGGGCGCGAACTGTAGGATTGCAGCCGGGAATCGTGAGCTGAACATTACCTACTGATATCTTTGAGGTCGAAGCCCATGTACCATAATGAAGAATTTGAAACAATGCCCCGCCAGGCCCTTGAAGCCCTGCAATTGAAGCGGCTGCAGAGCATGCTGGCCAGGGTTTACGCCACTGTTCCCTTTTATCGTGAGACCTTGACCCGCGCAGGGATCAGGCCCGAAGATGTCACGACACTGGCCGATCTGCGTAAACTGCCTTTCACGGTCAAGCAGGACATGCGTGACGCCTACCCCTTTGAGCTTTTTGCCGTACCCATGGAGG
>CAYSWG010000021.1:0-17803 GCA_964434465.1 uncultured Geobacteraceae bacterium | reverse complement strand
GTGACGATAGTGCCGACGATCACGCCGCCCAGGGCCTTGGGACCGTTTGCACCGAGACCGAAACCAACGATTACGGGAGCAAGAATCGGGATTATACCTGGGAGGACCATCTGCTTTAAGGCCGACTTGGTGACGATGTCCACGCAGGCGGCATAGTCTGGCTTGCCGGTACCTTCCATGATCCCCTTGATCTCGCGGAACTGGCGACGGACCTCGGTGACGACGGAACCGCCCGCCTTGCCGACCGCTTCCATGCAGAGGGCGGCAAAGTAGTAGGGGAGGAGGCCGCCGATGAACAGGCCGACGATGATGTAGGGGTCGGACAGGGAGAACTCGATGTTTTGGCCGGCCAGCTTGAGCTCGTCCACGTAGGAGGTGAAGAGGATCACCGCTGCCAGGCCGGCGGAACCGATGGCATAGCCCTTGGTAACGGCCTTGGTGGTATTGCCCACCGCATCCAGCGGGTCGGTGACGGCGCGGACCGAATCGTCCAGTTCCGCCATTTCCGCGATGCCGCCGGCGTTATCGGTGATGGGGCCATAGGCGTCCATGGCCACTACGATACCGGTCAGGGAGAGCATGGAAACGGCAGCAATGGCAATGCCGTAGACGCCGGCATAGTTGTAGGCGACGATGATGCCGGCGGCAATGACGATGACCGGTGCGGCCGTGGATTTCATGGAAACACCGAGACCGGCGATGATGTTGGTGGCATGACCGGTGGTGGAGGCCTCAGCGATGTGCTTCACCGGGGCGTATTCGGTGGCGGTATAGTATTCGGTGATCCAGAAGATGGCGCCGGTTACCACCAGGCCGACGATGGCGGAAATGAAAATATTGATTGCCGACAGGCCGGTGGGGTTGCCCTCCGGGAACATCTGCACCGTGACAAAGTAGAAGGCGATACAGGCAAGTACGCCGGAAGCGATCAGTCCCTTGTAGAGCGCGCCCATGATTTTCTGGCTGCTGCCCAGTTTAACGAAAAACGTACCGATAATGGAGGCGATGATGGAAATACCGCCGAGGATCAGCGGATAGGTCACCGCGCCGGAGAAGTTATCGAAGGCAATGGCGCCCAGGAGCATGGCGGCGATGAGGGTAACGGCGTAGGTTTCAAACAGGTCTGCTGCCATGCCGGCACAGTCGCCCACGTTGTCACCTACGTTGTCGGCGATGACGGCCGGGTTGCGCGGATCATCTTCCGGGATACCGGCTTCAACTTTACCCACCAGGTCGGCGCCGACATCGGCGCCCTTGGTGAAGATGCCGCCGCCGAGACGGGCGAAGATGGAGATGAGTGATCCACCAAAGCCGAGTCCGATCAGTTGCGTTACCACGTCTTTAACCGGTGCATCGGGCATGATCTTCTGGAGAACCAGGTAGTAGCCGGCTACGCCGAGCAGGCCGAGGCCGACCACCAGCATACCGGTAATGGCGCCGCCCTTGAAGGCAACGGTGAGGGCTTTGTGGATGCCTGATTTTGCAGCTTCGGTAGTTCTGATATTGGCGCGCACGGAGACGAACATGCCGATGAAGCCGGTCAGGCCGGAGAAGAGTGCACCGATCGCGAAGGCGATGGCGGTCAGTTTGCCGAGGGTGAATAACAGCAGGACAAACATGATTGCGCCAACGATGGCAATAATAGTGTACTGCCGCTTCATGTAGGCGCTGGCGCCTTCCTGAATCGCCGCGGCAATCTGCTTCATACGGTCATTCCCCTGGGGGAGTTTGAGTATCCAGGTGGCCGAGAAAAGACCGTAGGCCACTGCCGCCAGGGCACATGCCAGGGCGAATACTACTGCGTACTGTTCCTTGCAATAAACCTCCTTATGATTAGCCTTGCTCAGGCCGATTGAATAATGGTCGCAATGCCGGGTCCGGGGTGAGTCGTCGTACCGCTTCGTGCGTGGTGCCGGGGTGTGTGTCCGTGCGTGGCCGCGGGGTGCACAACCTAGTTTAAGCGCCAATTTGTTATAGGAAAAGCGTCGCTTTGTCAATGGTAAAGTACCGGTTTGCCGTTTATTGGTCTTGCGCTTTTTTCTGGCAGTGCCTATCATCAACGGGGTAGTGTATTGTATTCGGGAACTCCCGACGCAAACAGATTGTTCCCTGCAGCGAGGTATCCATGGCTGGTTCTTCCCTGGTGTCGGCATTGCGCGAGATCGTCGGCAGTGAGCACGTGGCTTGTGATCGGCAGCATCTGCTGTGCTATTCATACGATGCGACCCAGATGTCGTTTCTGCCCGATGCGGTTGTCTTTCCCGGCAGTACTGGAGAAATTTCCCGGATAATGATTTTGGCGAACCGGGAAGGGATTCCGGTGTTTCCCCGGGGTGCCGGTAGCGGTTTTTCCGGAGGGAGCCTGCCCAAGGGGGGCGGGATCGTTCTGGTCACGACGCGCATGAACCGGATTCTGCGAATCGATACGGACAACCTCGTTGCCGTGGTGGAACCGGGAGTCATCACCGGTGATCTGCAGGATGCCGTGGAGAAACGGGGACTTTTTTATCCGCCCGATCCGGCGTCATTGCGTTTTTCAACCATTGGCGGCAATGTCGCCGAATGCGCCGGCGGGCCGCGAGCCGTGAAATACGGGGTAACCCGGGATTTTGTGCTTGGCCTGGAAGTGGTTCTGCCAACCGGCGCGATTATTACCACGGGGGGTGAAACAGTCAAGGGCGTGGTTGGCTACGATCTGACCCGGCTCATGTGCGGCTGCGAGGGGACGCTGGGTATCATCACCCGCATTACTCTGCGGTTGCTCCCCTTGCCGGAGACCCGCAAAACCATGCTGGCTCTGTTCGACTCCATCGATGGCGCTGCTGCCGCCGTGGCAGCCGTCATCCGTGGCAAAATCATTCCGGCAACCCTGGAGTTCATGGATCATGCCTCCCTGCAGTGTGTGGAAAGCCGCTTTGCCCTGGGGTTGCCGGCCGAGGCCCGGGCGGCGCTCATTATCGAACTGGACGGTGAGCGAGAGGTGGTGGAGAAGCAGACCTGCAGAATTGGCGACCTGCTCCAACCTCTCGGTCTGATCCGCTTCACGGCGGCAGCGGACGCTGTTGAGGCCGAGGAGCTGTGGAAAGCGCGCCGGCTCATGTCGCCGGCACTCCGTTCCGTGAACCCCGATAAGGTCAATGAAGACATCGTGGTTCCCCGCAGCCTTATCCCCGACATTATTCGCCGGATCGAAGCGGTACGGGAGACCTACGGCATTCCCATCATCAATTTCGGCCATGCTGGAGATGGCAACATTCATGTGAACATCATGATTGACCGATCGGTGCCCGGCGAAAGTGAAAAAGCCGACGGGGCGGTGCGGGAGATCTTCCGCGCCACCCTGGACATGGGTGCACCATGTCGGGCGAACATGGTGTCGGGCTGAGCAAGGCGCCGTATATCACCATGGAATTGACGCCGGAGCAGATTGCCGCCATGCAGGCAATCAAGCGGGCGCTGGATCCCAACAATATCATGAATCCCGGCAAGATTTTTCCTGAATGACGGCGGGAGCGCTGCTTGCCGGCCCCTATTCCTTATCCTTGCACCGACCCGATGGACTATATGGATTATCTCAAACGACTTGAACAGGAAATGAAACAATGCGTCAAGTGTGGCGCCTGTCGGGCCCATTGCCCGGCGTTTTCCGCCATGGGCCGCGAACCGGTTTCGGCGCGGGGGAAGACAGCCCTGGCCCGGGCAGTACTGGATGGCAGTGTGGATCTTGATTCCCGAACCCGGGCTGCCATGTCCAGCTGCCTACTCTGCGGACGTTGCGTGGAGAAGTGTGCCAATGCTGTGCCGGTCGATCGGGTGGTGCTGGCTGTCCGTGAGGCGTTGGCCCGAAAGCACGGCAAGACCCCGTTTCATCGTTTGGTTGGCCGGGTGGTGCGCAATCGACGATTGATGAATCTGGGCGCTGTGCTGGCGGCGGTCTTTTCCCCGCTGCTGTTCAGGAAGCTGCCGGCAACCTCCGGCCTGTGGCTTCGTTTTCCGCTGCCGTTCATGGGGGGGCGCCGCCGGCTGCCTGCCATTGCCGGTACCCCCTTTCTGAAGCGACACCCCGAGGTTGTTACCGGGGAACCGGGCAAACCGCGGATTGTCTATTTTGTCGGCTGTATGACCAATTATCTCTACCCCCATATCGGCGAGGCTGCCCTGACCCTGCTGAAGAGTCTCGGCTGCACGATCATCATCCCGAGAGGGCAGCAGTGCTGCGGTTTTCCCGCTTTGTCAGGCGGCGACGTCAGTACCATGCGTTTACTTGCGGAACGGAACCTGGCTGCCCTGGAGAAGCATCATCCCGACTACATCATGACCGCGTGCGCCTCCTGCGGCACTGCCCTGGAAAAGTTCTACCCCCAGATCCTTGGTGAGCGATTTCCTGAATTACGGGAGAGGTGCCGTCGTCTGGCAGAGAGAACTGTGGATGCGGCCGTGCTCATGCAGCATCTCGGGTTGAGTTTTGCTGAGGACGCTTCGGTGCCGGTTACCCCGGTCACGTACCATGACCCCTGTCATTTGCGTGGTCGTGGTATTGTCAGCCAGCCCCGTGATCTCCTCCGGGCGACACCGGGGCTGCTGGTGCGGGAAATGATTGACGCCGACGCCTGTTGCGGCTTGGGCGGAACCTTCACTGTCTACCATCATGGGGCATCAGCGGCAATTAACGACCGGAAGGTGGCCAACCTCCGTGCCGCGGGGGCAGACATAGTTGCCACCGGCTGCCCGGGGTGCATGCTGCATCTGGCTGACGGCCTGCACCGGCAGGGTGCGTCAATTCGTGTAGCCCATACTCTGGAGCTGCTGGCAAAAAGGGTGCACCATCCGACTGCGGACGACAGCGGTACTGCTGAATCTTCACGGTCTGGAACAAGACAACGATGAGCCTTTGCCCAGAATTTAATAGATTTACTTTACATTGGAGCCACGAGTTTGGCACGGTGTGCATGGCAATTCAGGTATGACGTTCCAGTATGGGTTCCTGATAACCAAACATGCCGTCGGCGTCAGGAGACCGTGATGAGTGAATACAATATTGGTCCCAAGCTGAAGACCCTTCGTCTCGCCAGGAAGCTGACCCTGCAGGCAGTTGCCAGGGAAACCGGCTTTTCACCGGCCCTCATTTCCCAGATCGAGAACAACAATGTCTCACCACCCATCGCTACCCTTTCCCGTATTGCCAAATTTTTCGATGTGAAGATCGGTATGTTCTTCACCGAGGACGAGAAAAAATACAAGTACGAGGTGGTGCGCAAGGATGAGCGCAGGGAAGTTCCCCCGGTCGCTTCACCGGCCGGCAGCCGGCACGGCAATTCCTGCGAATCTCTGGCCCCCCGTAAACAGAACAAAAAGATGGAACCCTTCATCATCACCCTGAATGATACGGTCTCCGAATACACGACCTTCAGCCACGAAGGGGAGAAGTTTCTCTTTGTCCTGAAAGGGACTGTCGACATTATCCTTGACGACGAGTGCATTACCCTGGGAGAGGGTGACAGCATCTATTTCGATGCAACCATTGAGCACCGTTTCCTCTCCCGGGATGGTTGCGAGGTGAAAATTCTTTCCGTGGCCACCCCGTAGACCGACTTCTCTCGTGCCGCTGTTCTGTACGTTGATGGTCAGTGTCACTTGCTCAATCCCCACAGTACATTTCCATCGCTCCTGCAGCCTTTTTTTCTTGACTTATCCTTAACGATGCCAGTACTGTTCCCTCGTTTAGCTGCCGCAGCGTCTTGATTCAACGGCAAACATGCACGGAAATCCCTTGCGGAGCGTTGCAGCTACGGTGGCAGAGAGCCACTGTTTGTCTGCATTCCGACCAGGGGATGTCTGGCTGAATACACTATTTTTGAGCAAGGGAGGGTCATCAGGTGAGAGATCGCATGGTACTCGTTATGGCAGGTTTTTTTCTGCTGGCAGGCTGTGCCGGCCGGCAGCAGATGGTTGCAGATACTGAAGAGTATGTTGAGATTGAAAATCCAGCCATAACCATGTCCCCCGGCGCACCTCCGACAATCATGGTGCCTCGCCGCTACGTGGATAGCGGTGTCCCCCGCGGCGGTGAAGCGATCAAACAGGGTATTGCCGCCCTGCGTGACTCAGGTGCCGCCGAGGCGCCGCGCCAGGCGGCAGCAGTGCCGTCGACGTCAGCACCTGTGCCGCCGGTTCCGCACGTGCAGACTCCGGTGGCCGCGCCGGCAGCAGCTGTGGCCGCGGCTCCAATGCTGATGCCGGCACCCACTGCCGCTTCCGCGCCGGCAGCAGTATTGCAGCGCATCCTGGTCGTTGATACGGGCAAAAGTGCTTTGTCCGGTCGCCTTGCCGACCAGCTGAAACTTGTTTCTGCCGGTATTGTGCTCGATCCGGCCGCTGCATCCGTAGCCCTTCGCTATGCACCGGTAAGCACCCGGGATGAACGTTCGGTTCTCTCCGTCAAACTCCAGGAGGACTTGGGTGCCGGTCTGCTGGTCTACCTGAGCGCCGGTGAAACGGTGGCGCCGGGGATGGTCCTGGCTGCGGAGGTTCAGGAGGGGCAGGGCGGCGCGCTGGTGAAGCGTGTCGAGGCCGTTGTCCCCTCCTTTGCCGCAAACGATTCCGTTGCCCGCGATGCGGCCCTTGCCGTCGCTCTGAACCGGTTGGCCCGCGATGTTAAGGCGGTTGCCGTTCTGGTGCCGTGGTACGGCACGGTGGTGACCGTTGAGGGGGAGAGGGTCTATCTGAACGCCGGCAAGGAGTCCGGCATTCTCGTCGGCCGGCAACTGCATGTGTATCGTCCCGGCAAAGTGCTGGACAAGCTTGGCTTTGCACCGGGCCGCAAGGTGGGCGTTGCCCAGGTTACCGGCCACGTGGGAACCGATGGCGCCTTTGCCATCACCCGGCAAGGTGAGAAGGCCCTGGTGGGTGATCTGGTCGGACTGGAGTAGCGTTGATCATTTCGTGTGATGCATTGCGGAAATTTTGTCCGCAGACCGGTCTTGTTGTGACAGGATTGGTTTTTCGGACCGTGCGGGTGTGACGGTCCCTATTATCCCTTGAGGAGGCAGTCTATGAAGAAGGCAGTATTGTACACGCTGGTCGCCGGTTTGATGCTGGCTGCGCCGGCCATGGCCCAGGAGCCGACGCCAACCGCCCCGGCCTACAACTGTGACTTTCAACCGTCCTGTGAGGTTGCTCCCGGAGTCTATGGCAAGATTTCCGAGCCGGTGACCAGCAAATTCAAGCTTTCCATCGGTGGTTTCGTCAAACTTGACTATGTCTACAACTCGGTGAACCTCGGCCAGAGCGGTTCCCTGGCTCCCGGCAGCGGTGCGGTGCCCAAGTCCGACTCCACTGCCGGGAAACAGGATCAATCCATTTTCACCGCTCGCCAGTCCCGTCTCTGGTTCAAAGTGGCCGGACCTACCTTTCTGGGCGCCAAGACCGGTGCCCTGGTTGAAGTGGATTTCTACGGAGATCCTTCGGCTGCCAACGAAGCGCCCCAGGTGCGCATGCGCCACGCCTACGCAACCATGGACTGGGCCAAGACTTCACTGCTCTTCGGCCAGACCTGGGACATCTTCGGACCCATGGCGGCCAATACCGTTGACTTCCGTCACGGTTCTTCCTTTGGCGCACCCAACAACCCGCGCGTTCCCCAGATCCGTTTGACCCAGCGGGTGGACCTGAACCCGTCAAACTCCCTCCGCCTCGTTTTCGGCGTTCAGGACCCCAATCAGAACGGCAACAATAGTGGTGCAGCGACGGCTGTTTCCAATAACGTGGGCTCGGCAGTGAACGTTGCCGGCCAGATCATGTGGGTGAGCAAAGCGCTGGGTGTCTCCCCCGGCTTCTGGGGGTTGTCCATGAATTCTCTGACAGCCGGTGTATTCGGACTGTACGGCAATCAGGAAGCAAGCACGTTAACCGGCGATAAATCCATGAATTCCTTGGGCTATGGTTTCTATACCTTCGTGCCTGTCCTGAAATCCAAGGATGGCAGAAGCCGCGCCATGACCATGTCCTTCGAAGGACAGGCTTACATGGCTTCCAATATGAACTTCAACGCTGCCACGTCGGTTAACTTTGTCAATACTCCAACCAGCGGTCTGCCTGCAGACCCGAGCGCCGCGAAAGCTTACGGTTTCGCCGGTCAACTGATATTCTTCCCGACCCAGGATCTTGGTTTTTCCGCCGGTTACCTTCAGCGCAATGCTTATGATAACGAGAGTTATCGGACAATTGCCAGCGGCAACTACCAGAGATACAACTCGAACATTTTTGCCAATGTTTCCTATGATCTGAATGCTGCCATCAGAGTCATGGCGGAATATGAGAACCTGAGTACAAAGTATGGTAACGTTACTGCGGGAACTTCTGATTCCGGTTCGGCCAACATCGTTCGCATGGCACTGCTCTACTTCTTCTGATACGTGGCAGGAGTCCGCTGATACTAGTTTTTACTGAAATGGGGGGGGCCAAAAGGCCACCCCCATTTTTTTGCCACGTAAAACTGTCAGGTCATGGCCAGGGGAGGTTGTGTTTCCGGGTGGAGAGGCACATCAAGGAGGACTGTTTTCTGTCATCTTTGCTCTAAGGGTTGCGGATGTACTTCATCTGGAAAGGATGGCTGAACGTCAGATAACGTTCGCTGAGCGGTCAGGCACGGGATTCGTCTGGTACGTGAACAGGAACTGGACGTCCCTGAAACGGTTTGCCTGGTGCAGATCGGAGGGACTCAGGTCTGCGGCGGCTACCGGAATGCGGAACTGACGCAAAAAACGACGTGTAGAGCGGTCCAGGGGAGGATTCTGGCAACCCATTCGAGGTGCGATCAGCACTGGTCGCACCCTGAATGGTGAAACAGCGTTGTTGAGGCAGGGGTTGAGCTGGAGCAGGGTGCTGCCGAGCAGGGGGGATGCGTCGCCCGTCTCCCGGCCCAGGTAGCAGATAATATTTGGTGAGGCGTACTGATCCAGTTCAAGCTGACGCAGACGTTCGATCTCCTGATCCGGATTTGCCAGTGCGCCATCGTGGGCAAAAAGGAGTGGCCTGAGCTGGCTGCTTGAGAGAAGCAGGAGAAAATCATCGATTCGATAGGTTCGGACGCAGGGATGCAGAAACAGATCGGCAAGGCCGGCGTCAGAGCGGGCTTCCCAGGAGTGATCCAGGAAATCACGGAGCCTGCTGCCCGGTCGTGCCCGGGAAAGCAGTCGCTTCAGGTCGCTCATGGTGCCGATGCCGAGCAACCTGGCAGCGCGCCTGATGGATTCTGCCTCCCGTCGGGCATAGCGACCATAGACCATGACCCGGAGAATGCCGCCGGGCAGCAGGCGCTTTACCAAGGCGCGGAGCCCGTCAACCGGATCTTCCAGGTGATGCAGAACGCCGAAACAATCGATGTAGTGGAACGGACCTGGTGCCACGGCTGGGTCGAGCAGGTCCCCCTGGATAAAATTGACCTTCCTCCGGTTGTGCAGCAGGCAGTGGAGCCGTGCCCTGCGCAGGGTGGCCGAAGAGAGGTCGAGGGCTGTAACCCGGGCCTTGGGGTTGGCCACGGTCAAGGGGTAAGGGGCAAAGGCGCCGCAGCCGGCGCAGAGAATTTCCCCTGCGTCCGGCTGAAGAAATATTCCGTTGAACCTTGCCCAGATACCCTGCAGGTTCAGGGCATAGGTGTCCTCCAGCCGGACTGAGGCAAGCAGCGGGTAGGCTGGGTAGGGGTGGCGCTCATAGTGATGACGGACCTGGTGTGAGGTCATGGGCGGACATGCTCCTGGACAGTATGTGGCAGCTTAGCATGCGTGGCCGGTACAGGCAAGGCGCCCGATTCTGCCGATGCAGGACGTTCGTGGACCGATTCCCCCTACCGCAGGCATTTACCCAGATAGAGCATGCCCATCATTCGCTCTCCTTCACGTGCGGCAACCTCGGGGAGCTCCTTGAGGGTTGTTCTGACAATCCGTTCCTGACGGGCGATCCCTACATGATAGGCAATGGCTACGGGGGCGTGTTCACCATAGTAGGTCTGCAGCAACGGCACGAGGGTTTTCAGTTCGGTCAGTGCCATGAATATGGCCACCGTGTCTCCGCTGGCGGCAACTGCCTTGAGGAGACTTTCGTCGGCGGCCAGACTGGCCGGGGCGGTAAGGATTGCCGAACCGCTGTTGCACAGCAGGTTGTCCGGGGCCCCCTTGCCAAAGGCGCTGATGCCCGTGAACAGTTTCTCGTTGGCGAAGAGGGCATTGGCGGCATTATAGGCGCTAATGCCGGTAATCACCTGGAAACGGCCGTCGATTTCCCGCTCAAGCCAGTGCTGCCAGCCGCCAAAGACGGTAGGGTCGCCATGGTCAAGAAGGGCAATGCTTTTGCCGGCGACGAGGGCTGCGCGGATTTTTGCCATATCCGCTGCCCGCTGGGCCTCTAGCTTTGCCGTAATCTCTTTTGGTTTCAGGTCAGGGTTTCTCTTGCGGAAAACCGGTTCCGCATTGGCCATGGGGTCGAACAGCACCGGTTTTCCCGCCATGTAGTGGGAAAATTGTCTGGCCATACTTTCCGATGCAATGAATGCATCGGCTTTGCCCATTGCGGAAACCGCTTCCAGGGTCATGAGCCGCGGGTCGCCGCTACCGGTGCTGATGACATAGACCATGGGCTGCGCCCGAACCGATATGAGATCAATAGTGTCAATGGATTTCGCCATACGGTCGGCGGCCAGGTCGTCCGGGACGACAAGGGCGAACGTGCTGTCCTGCCCTGCTGATTTGCCCGGCAGTTCGGTGACGATGATCCGCTCGCCGAGGGGAGACAGAAACAATTCACCGAAGGACAGGCAGACGCGATAACCGTCCCGGGAAGTGATGATAACCGCTGTGGCGGTGTCCATCCCTTCGGCAACCTTGCTGAGTACTTGTCGAAGCGGCACACCTTCGTACCGTTGCAGACCATGATATCCATGGCCGTCCCCCAGTACTCTCAAGTCGACGGCCAGCTTTTGATAGCCGGCCAGACGGGTGATTTCAGTCGTGTTGCCTCCCAGATCACGTACAGTGATTCGTTGCGGTCCGGAAGCACCGGCCTTTTTTGTTTCAGCAGTTTTCCTCAGATCCAGAACCTCAATGGCTACAACATCTTCGATACTCCGATCCCCATAGAAATCGTTGGCAAGCACGAGCTTTGGAAAAGGGATGGTTCTCTTCAGACGGTCCAGGGCTGGCTGATAGAACGATGGAGCATGACACTCTCTGCAGCTTGTCATTTTATGGGGATAAATCGGGGTGGCTGCGACGGCCAGCACGGCATTATCCGGGTTTCGATAGAACACTTCTCCCCAGGAAAGAACAACGGTCTTGCCGTCCCGGCTGCGGATGGCAATGGCCAGGTCGGTTGTTTTGGTGAATCCCGGACCATCCTTTTCTATCTGTGCCATCCCCAGAATTGCTTGAAGGGGAACGGCCTGGAAGGTGAAGACGCCGTTATACTCCTTCTTGCTGGTCAAATCAGCGTGCCGCACCTCCCGGGCGGCGATCAGCTTGAGTTGCTCCACGGACAGGTTCAGCGGCTGTCGTACGGTGCCACCGACGGTAACTGCCGCGGCAGGTTCAACGGCAATAAACTGAAGCAGCATGATGATACAGCAGAGTTTGCCATAAATAATTGTTGACATGACAGAAACCGTTATGTCAAGAAATAAATAGCGTTAAGCGTGCCCAGGGGTCATTCGGACATTCAATTCAAGGCTATCGGTAAAGGATTTTCATGGATACCGTTGCAATGAGGCCAGTTGGTGTTGTTCGGTCGGCGGTGGGGGCACCTGCAGCCATATCCCTCGAGGGAGTCAGGGCGGTAATTGAGATTGCTCCGGAATATGCTGCAGCTCTGGAAAAAATTGAAGAGAATTCCCACCTCTGGGTTCTTGCCTGGTTCCACGAAGCCCGCCGTGATGTGCTGGCAACTTCACCCGTGCGGGTGAACCCTGGCGTGCCTCCCTATGGAGTTTTTGCCTTACGGAGTCCAGCCCGGCCAAACCCCATCGCCTTGACCCTTGTCACCTTGGAGTCGGTTGCCGCCAACTGCCTCCATGTCAGGGGGCTCGATGCCGTTGACGGGACTGCCGTATTGGATATCAAGCCATATTATGAGCAGGACATTGTCTTTTCTCCGCGGACATCGGGAATCGTGGCGGCGCAACGCAACGTGCGCCTGGCGTTCATGGAGAAAGAGGCGTTTCAGCATCATGTGGAACTATGCCGTGACCTTTCGGTAGCTGTACGTATGGGGTTGGTTGTCGAGGCACTTTGGGGAAAGCTCAATAATGACGGAATTTCCGTCAGCGTGACCGGGTCGCCCTGCCTGGCCGACGTGGTGCAAGGTATCAGTCGGGCACGTCTGGCAAATCCGGCCCGTTTTTGCTATCTGCGTTCGCAAACGTTGCAGCAAAGTGTCTGGTGCAAGGGTGATGCGCAAATTGTCCTGACGATGCTCAAGGACTGTGCAACAACCCCCGTTGAGGCTCTTGATGATTCAGAGCTCTTCCACATACAAATCCTTTGACGCAGATGAACCTCCGGATTGGGTGGCATTCTGCTACTCCATGCTTTCGATCGCCACTTTGTAGAGGTCAGTGTTGTCCAGGGCCCGACCAAGTTTTTCGCTGCCTGGTCCTTCGCTCCAGACAATGGTGTCAACGGCGGTGTGGGTTGTGCCGGTCCAGGCGATTTCCATGGCTGATCCGGCTTCGGGTTGTCGTGCAGCGGGACCGGTTATGGCGAATCCGCCGGTTTCATGGTCAGCAACGACGATAAGCAGCGTTGTTGCTGCACGTGCCAGGTCGGCGGCAAGCCAGCGGCGAACTGTCTCAACTGCTTTGTCGAAGGCGAGGACTTCTCCCAATTGGTACGGGAAATTGTTCCGGTGGTTGGCTCGGTCTATCAGGGAGCCTTCGACCATGAGGAAAAAACCGCCGGGATTTTTTCCGAGAATAGTCAGGGCAACTGCAGTCATTTCCGCCAGGTCAGGCTCGGATGAATCTGCGGTACGCAGATATTCTGGAGTCAGATCCCGCTCACTGAAAAGACCCAGCAGGCGGTGGGTCGTGGGTGAAATCAGCTGCACCAACTCCTTGCGGTCGATGACGATAGTATATCCCTTTTTCTGGGCCGTCTCCAGCAAGTCTCCCCCTGTTCCGCACGGGTCAACCGTTTTCCCCGTAAAATCCCTCCTGCCTCCTCCAAGCAGTACATCAATGGTGCGGACTTCAAGATACTGTCGAGCGATTTCCTGCCGGCAATCCCTGCTGGGGGCACTGGCACCGAAGGCTGCCGGGGTTGCATCGGTAATGGCCGAAGTTGTGACGAGTCCTGTTGCTTTGCCGGCATGTTGTGCCCTTTGTGTGATGCTCGGTGGAGATGGTTTACCATCACCGTGGTGACAAACTTCCCCGTTGTCGAATTTTTCTCCGCAGGCCCAGGCCGATGCTGCAGCGGCCGAATCGGTAACCGTGCTGTTGGCAGAGTGGGTCCGCTGGTAGCCGATCTGCCGGAGGGTTTCAAAACTCAGCGGGGCGCCATTCGGCCCGTTCTTGGCGATGCGCGCAGCGGTTACATTCGCCAGACCCATGCCGTCGGGGATCATGAAAATGATGTTTTTGGCTGGCTCGGCGCTGCTTACGGTCGGACTGACCAGCAAGGGCAATGTCAGCAAGGCGATGAGAGAATGGCTAATGAGTTGGCTTCCCATGGCAATAGCTCCTTGGTTCATTGTGATACATGGTGCGCTGTGGCAGGCGAGTCGCTGTATAGTAATAACAATTACGCATGGACAAATCCATGGGATTTTTGGAGTAGTTCATGGTCACGCTTTGAATCGGTTTTCGTTGTGGTGCGAAAATCAGTACTCCTCTATTATATGGCAGGCGCGGAGACCAATGGCAGTTGAATCCACAGGACATTCCGCGTGGTGCCCTGTTCAGGAGGACATGGAGGTGATGGCCTTGAAAACACTGATTCTGGTTCGCCACGGAAAATCCAGTTGGTCAGAGCCTGTCCTTGCGGATTTCGATCGGCCGCTGGCCAAGCGGGGCAAGCGTGATGCGCCACGGGTGGGAGAGTTCATTGCGAGATCGGCTCTGCTGCCTGAATCCATCCTCTGCAGTCCGGCAAAAAGAACCCGGTCAACGATAAAACGGATCGCCAGAGCGGCAGGCATTAACGATGGTGTGAGCATTGTCTATGATGCATGCCTCTACGAAGCGGATGCCGCCGGTTGCCTGGATATCGTTCGGGCATTGCCGGAGCAGTTCTCCCGGGTCATGGTCTGCGGACATAACCCCGGACTTTCCGAGTTTTGCGATCTTCTGGTTGGCTGCCGTGGTGAACCCCTGCCCACCAGCGGCGTCGTCATAATCAGCTTTTCCTGCTTTACCTGGTGTTCCCTGGTGCCGGGAACCGGCCGGATTGTCCAGACATTCCGACCAGATAAAAGCCCGCTTCCGTAAGATTTCCCTTCCCGGGAGAACCGCCGTTTCATGCCCACAAAATTGTATTGACAAATATCCGTGATGCAGTTTATATGGACGTCATCCTCGATTTTGCCAAAATTACTCCTATCGAATCATTCCAAACCTTAAGACAACGAAACTTCAGCTGATAATCGAGAACATAAACTGACCACGTATTTTTGTATGTAACCACAACCCACAACCGTGATCCGGGTGCCGCATAACCGCCTGCACATGCCGATGTCCCTGGTGAGCCAGCAAGAGACAGCCCTCTGCTGGTGATTGCCGAGACCGTTCTCTTAATGAAAATTCTTGTTCCCAATAATGAAATCCGTGCGGTGCAGCATCTGCGTCGATTTGAAGCGAGCTGGTTTTTCCGCTGTGCCCCCGCTGTTGCCCAAGGGTCGGCGCATCGGGGGTGAGGTCTGGTGTTTTCCCGATAGTCCCTGGTCTGTCGCTGTTGTGATCCTTTTGTATGCCCATGTTATTTCCGGCAGGAGAAAAAATGAATTTACAAGAACTGAAAAGTAAAAAAATTAATGAATTGACCGCTATTGCCAAGGGGCTCAATATCGAGGGTGCGTCAAGCCTGCGCAAACAGGATCTGATTTTTGCCATCCTCAATGCCCAGACGGA
Source organism: uncultured Geobacteraceae bacterium (assembly GCA_964434465.1). Lineage (GTDB taxonomy): Bacteria > Desulfobacterota > Desulfuromonadia > Geobacterales > Geobacteraceae > RPRC01. Next base: position 2,691 of record CAYSWG010000021.1, on the reverse strand, counting down.
AAAGAACGGCATGATTTTCGGGGAGGGTGTATTGGAGACGCTGCCTGACGGCTTCGGTTTCCTGCGAGCCCCCGACTATAACTACCTGCCGGGACCGGACGACATTTATGTCTCGCCCAGCCAGATCCGCCGCTTCAACCTGCAGACCGGTGACACGGTGTCCGGTCAGATCCGCCCGCCCAAGGAGGGTGAACGCTATTTTGCCCTGCTGAAGGTTGAAACGGTAAATTTCGAACCGTTGGATGCGGTGCGGGACAAAGTTCTTTTTGACAACCTGACACCCCTCTATCCCATGGAGCGGCTCAAGTTGGAGACAACACCGGACAACATGTCCACCCGGGTCATGGACCTTATCGCGCCCATCGGCAAAGGACAGCGTGGACTGATTGTTGCCCCGCCGCGTACCGGCAAGACCATGTTGATCCAGAACATCGCCAACTCCATAGCCCTGAATCACCCGGAAGTGTATCTGATCGTCCTGCTCATTGATGAGCGTCCCGAGGAAGTGACGGATATGCAGCGTTCGGTGAACGGCGAGGTTGTTTCATCCACATTCGATGAGCCCGCTGCCCGCCATATCCAGGTTGCGGAGATGGTCATCGAGAAGGCAAAGCGCCTGGTGGAGCACAGGCGTGACGTGGTAATCCTCCTGGATTCCATTACCCGTCTGGCCCGGGCCTACAACACAGTCATTCCACCATCGGGCAAGGTGCTTTCCGGCGGAGTGGACTCCAATGCCCTGCACAAACCGAAGCGCTTCTTCGGTGCGGCACGGAATATTGAAGAGGGTGGTTCCTTGACCATTATCGCCACGGCTTTGGTCGATACGGGCAGCAAGATGGACGAGGTTATTTTCGAGGAGTTCAAAGGTACCGGCAATATGGAGTTGCACCTTGATCGCAAGCTGGTGGAAAAACGGGTCTTCCCGGCTATCGACATGAACAAGTCCGGCACCCGCAAGGAAGAGTTGCTCATCGACAAGGTTGCGCTCAATCGCATCTGGATTCTCCGCAAGGTGCTCCACCCCATGAATGTGGTGGACAGTATGGAGTTCCTTATGGATAAGCTTGCGGAAACCAAGACAAATCAGGAATTTCTTGATGCCATGAGCAAGTGAAAAAACTCTTGATAAAAGAAAACGAAGGTGCTAACGTTCACACCTTACGAAGATAATCATGGGGAGCAGTTTTACCTGACAACCGAGTGGAGAATTCACGGTCTGGACATGCCCGATCCTGCGCGCTGCAACGCGGTTTCGGGTTTTCACATGTAACGATTTCGAGTAACACTGTGTTTTCGCAAGGAGGAAGCAATGAAAGAGGGTATTCACCCGAAGTACGAAGAGGTCACGGTAAAATGCATGTGTGGCAACAGCTTTGTGACCCGTTCAACCAAAACTGAAATTTCCACTGAAATCTGTTCGGCATGCCATCCGTTCTTCACTGGCAAGCAGAAGCTCATCGACACTGCTGGACGTGTGGAAAGGTTCAAGAAGCGCTACGGCATGTAATGGGCGCTCGCCTATGGCTGCAAGGAGAGGGGATTTTGTCCAGGGCGAAATCCCCTTATCTGTTTCCACGCCGCTGTATGAAAAGTGCTTTTGAAAGGTTTTTATGCTGGTAACCCTGATTCACCACACTCCCAATCCGGAACAGGCCGTGGCCCTTGCCGCCCGACTCTGCTATTCGCCGGTTGCCATCGGTGACCTGCAGGAGGAGATTTCCGGCCGGGATGTGCGGGGTTTCCTGGAAAAGATTCTTTCCCTCGGCCACCTCTCCGTGATGGAGCATGCGGCGTTTACTTTTGGCATCGAGGGGATATCCCGCGTTACGACGCACCAGTTGGTGCGGCATCGTATTGCTTCCTTCTCCCAGCAGTCGCAACGATATGTTTCCCACAAGGAACAGTTCCAGGTGGTTGTCCCGCCCACTGTTGCTGCGAAGGGGGCAATGGCCGGACGGTTTGCCGCACAGGTCCGGGAGATTCATGCGCTGTATGCTGAGATGGTGGAGCAGGGCATTCCCCCGGAAGACGCCCGCTATATCCTGCCCAACGCCACGGAAACCAAGATACTGGTGACCATGAATGCGCGAGAACTGCTTCACTTCTTCCGGTTGCGGTGCTGTGAGCGGGCCCAGTGGGAAATCCGGGCCATGGCCGTGGAAATGCTGCGGCTGGCGAAAAGGGTGGCGTCGGTGCTTTTCGAGGAGGCCGGCCCCGGATGTCTGGGCGGCAACTGTCCTGAGGGGAAGCTTACCTGTGGAAATGCGTCCATGATCAGGCAAACATTTCGAGCTATGACTGATGCCGAAGTATGAGGTGGGTGTGGAGAGGATAAACATTGGCGGGCAGGCGCTCATCGAAGGTGTGCTCATGCGGGCGCCGCGCTCCATGGCCATTGCCGTTCGCCGCCCTGACGGCGAAATAGTCGTGAAGCGCGATCGGGTTGTGCCCCTGTCCGAGCGGTTTCCCCTGGTCAAACTGCCCATTGTCCGTGGTGCGGTTGCGCTGTTTTCCTCTCTGGTCATCGGCATGAAAGCGCTGAGTTTTTCCGCTAACGAGGCCATGGCTGAGGGCGAGGTCAAGGAAGAGGTGAGTTCACTTGCCATGGGTGGCACCATGGCAGCGGCCATCCTGATCGGCATCTTCCTCTTTTTCATGTTGCCACTGTACCTGACTAAACTGCTGGTG
>CAYSWG010000020.1:13741-18394 GCA_964434465.1 uncultured Geobacteraceae bacterium | reverse complement strand
CATGGTGAAGGACGGCGGAGTCAACTGGAGCAGGCTCAAGGAGGTTGTCGATCTTGCCGTCCGCTTCCTCGATAACGTCATCGAGGTGAACAACTACCCACTGGCGCAGATCAACGACATGACCCGCGCCAATCGGAAAATCGGCCTGGGCGTCATGGGCTGGGCAGATATGCTGATCATGCTCGGCATTCCCTATAACTCCGCCGAAGCCATAGCCCTTGGTGAAAAAGTCATGTGTTTCATTAACGACGAGGGACACAACGCTTCTCGGGAACTGGCCAGGGAGCGCGGCCCCTTCCCCAACTTTCCCGGATCAATCTATGATATACCCGGCACCGCCCCCATCAGGAACGCAACGGTAACAACCATCGCCCCGACCGGAACCATCTCCATAATTGCCAATGCCTCATCGGGTGTCGAGCCACTGTTTGCCGTATCCTATGTCCGCCAGGTGCTCGATAACAACATCCTTGTGGAAGTGAACCCCCAATTCGAGAAGATCGCCCGGGAGGAAGGCTTCTACACACCGGAGTTGATGCAGCGCATCGCCGAGCACGGCACCGTGCACCAGATTGACGATGTCCCTGAGGCATTGCAGAAGGTCTTCGTTACCGCCCATGACATTACCCCGGAAGTGCACATTGATATGCAGGCGGCATTCCAGCGGCACACGGATAATGCCGTCAGCAAGACGGTCAATTTCGCCAATGACGCATCGGTTGAGGACGTGGAAAAGGCCTTTCTGCTCGCCTACAAGCTGGACTGTAAGGGCGTGACCATCTACCGGGACGGTTCCAGGGACATGCAGGTGCTTTCCACAGGCAAGAAAGAGGCCGATCAGGCACCGCCCGTGGAGGAGAAGAAAGGCAGCAGGCTCATCAAACGGGAACGTCCCAAGGCACTCAAAGGCTGGACCTACCAGATGCAGACCGGTTGCGGTCCCCTCTATGTTACGGTCAATGAAGACAAGGCAGGGTTGTTCGAACTCTTCACTACCATGGGCAAGGCGGGCGGTTGCGCCGCTTCCCAATGCGAGGCGATCGGCCGCATGGTGTCCCTGGCCTGGCGCAGTGGTGTTCAGGCACGCCAAGTCATCAAACAGCTTCTGGGAATTTCCTGCCACGCCCAATCGGGCTTCGGTGACAACAAGATTCTCTCCTGTGCCGACGCTGTAGCTAAAGCCATTCAGATGCACATGAAACTCAGCGGCACAGAAATCGACGTGGAAGAGAAACCCTTCGAACGGGGCGCCTGTCCCGAATGCGGCGGTGTCGTGGAGCACGAAGGCGGCTGCATGGTCTGCCGCGTGTGCGGCTACAGTGAGTGCGCATAGCTTGAAACCCCGTAAGGCCCGTCAGAAAACGGGCCCTACGGGAAAACGACGCATCAGTCGGGGCATCACTGCTTCATGCGCAGGGCCAGGGCATACACCTTCCCCTTGGCCACTCCCGTTGCCTCGGCAACGATACGCACCGCATCCTTCAGCGAATATCCTTCCGTAACCAGTAATTTCTCCAGCAACTCCGGGACCGCATCATCACCATCACCAACCGCCACCGGCGCCGGAGGCCCCACCAGCAGAACGAACTCACCCTTCATGGTCCGTCCGGAGACTTCTTGCAGAACCCGGGAAATGGATCCCCGCAAAAACTCCTCGAACACCTTGGTTAATTCTCGGGCAACCACTATTTCCCGATCACCGAGCAGTTCAAGCATGTCGGCAAGGGTCGCAGCCACCCTTCCCGGTGCCTCATAAAAGATGAGAACTGTGGACTCCGTGCGTAACGCCTTCAGACGCTCCCGCCGCTTTCCCGCACGGTTGGGCAAAAACCCTTGAAACAGGAAGGAATCAGTCGGCAGGCCCGAGGCCGCCAGCGCCGTCACTGCGGCACAGGGTCCAGGGATCGGCACTACCCGAACGCCCCGGGCAACCGCATCCCTGACCAGTTGGTAGCCGGGATCGGAAATACAGGGTGTCCCCGCATCGGAAATGAGGGCCACTGACCGGCCCGCCAGCAACGTATCTATGATGACGGCGCCTTTAAGGATTTTGTTATGGTCGAAATAGGACGTAAGGGGCGTGGCAATGGTAAAATGGGTTAACAATTTCCGGGAATGACGGGTATCTTCGGCGGCGATACAGTCCACCTCACGCAATATCCGTACGGCCCGATAGGTCATATCTTCCAGATTGCCAAGGGGAGTGGCAACGATATACAGGGTGCCGCTGTCCATGATGATCTCCCGGGACGATGGTCAGTAGGCAAGCTCGAAAGCATCTGTGATGTGCTCAACGGCACAGTGACCGTCCTCCTGGAGCATGACGGCTATCACATCAAAGCGGGCTGGCGCATTCAGCAGTTTATTCTGGGAAAGATAGGTCAGAGCGGCTTTGGAAAGCTGCCGCTGCTTGAAGGGCGTTACGGACAGCTGTGGCGGGCCGTAGGCACAAGATCGCCGTGTCTTTACCTCGACAAAAACCAGGACCCCCCCACGGCGGGCGATAATATCGATCTCACCACTGCGACACCGGTAGTTCTGGGCAACGATGGCAAAACCTTGCCTACGAAGATAGCCGCGTGCCACTTCTTCGCCGCAAGCGCCCAGTGTTTTTCTGGCATCGCCTTCACCAGCAGGTTGCGTCATGACCAACATGCTCCCGTACACCCCGAAAAGTACGACGATGGATCGGACAGGGGCCGTATTCGGCGATGGCCGCCAGGTGCAGTACCGAACCGTACCCCTTGTGCTGCGCAAAACCATAACCGGGATAGGTCTCTGCTGCTGCCCGCAAGAGCCGATCCCTTGTTACCTTGGCGATAATTGAGGCAGCAGCGACGGAAAGGCTCGCCGAATCGCCTTTTTTGATGGTTTGGCAGGGAATCGGCACCCCCGGCGCGACAATGCCGTCAATGAGGAGAAAATCAGGCTGAACCGGCAGATTGTTCACTGATTCAGCCATGGCATGCAGGGTCGCCTGCAGAATATTGATCCGGTCAATTAGCCCGTGGTCGCCCATGCCGATACCGACGGCCAGAGCCCGTTCGAAGATCATCTGGCAAAGCTCTTCCCGCCGCCGTGGGGTCAACTTCTTCGAATCATCAACTCCCGGCAACGGGATGCCCTCAGCCAGGATGACCGCTGCCGCTACTACCGGTCCGGCCAGAGCACCTCTACCTGCTTCGTCAATCCCAGCTATGGCGCGATAACCACGTGCCGCCGCCGCGTGTTCAAACCGCAGCATGTCTCGACCCTGGTCGGCAAAGAGCGATCCCGTCACCACGTATTCTCCTGCTCGAACAGCAAAACCCGCCAGTCCGGCAGGCCGATAAGCAAAAGCCCCGTCGAGCGGGGCCTCTGCAGTTCTGGTTATTGGGCAATATATTTCTTCTCGCGGATACGAGCTGCCTTGCCGCGCAGTTTTCTCAAGTAGTACAGTTTGGCACGACGTACCTGCCCCCGTGTCACAACCTCGATGGCTTCCACGGAGGGTGAATGCAGCGGGAAGCAGCGTTCCACACCGATGCCATTGGATATTTTCCGGACGGTGAAAGATTCCCGAATGCCACCATTCTGCCGCTTGATCACTACACCTTGAAATGCCTGGATTCTGGTCTTGTCGCCCTCGACGATCCTGACCTGAACTTTAACCGTATCACCGGGCTTGAACGTCGGGATATCCTTTTTCATCTGCTCAAATTCAATAAAATCAATCGTATTCATTTCCTTCCTCCTCTATGGTCTCAGCAGGTTGCTCACTGTGTGAAGATGAATGCATAGTTATGGAACTAAAGTTCCCCAAAAAGCCTGTCCACTATGATCGCCGCGGCAGAGCGAACAGAAAGGTGATTGTACTCTCCGCGGCCGACAATCGGGGCAAGGGTAAAGTGAGCGCCGGAAGTCACCTCGTCGGTCAAGCCCCATCCCGTGCCCAGCAAAAGAAGATAGCTCGCCTCGCCCCGAGCAATCTCCCGGGCCATGTCAGCATAGGATATGGCTCCTTTTGAAGCTTTCGCACCCGTGGCGACAAGCCGAACCGGCATACCGAAGCTGGTTTCCATATCCGTCACCGCTTCGGACAGGGTTGAATAAACGGTCACCAGATCCAGGGCAGCCTTCCGTTTCGGGTTATAGTCGGCGCCATGACCACTTTGCCAGTGGCTGGCGATTTTCCCGGCAAGGGCCCTCTGCTCGGCAAGGGGGGTCACCACATAGTAGCGGGCCAGCCCATAGGTTCTGGCAAGTCGGGCAATATCATGAACATCGAGATTGGTAATCGCCGTTGCGACAACGCGCCGGTTTTTATCGTAAACCGGATAATGGAGCAACGCAATGGCGATCTGCCCCGCCCGTGTATCTTCTCCCGCCACATCAGCCACCATTTCGCAAGGTCAGCAGAAACTCCCGATCTTCAGCCGTCAAGTCTGCTGTATCAAGCAGTTCGGGGCGCATCAGGTAGGTTGTGCGCAAAGACTGCTGCCGACGCCACCGGTCAATCTCCCGATGATTACCCGACAGCAGCACAGGCGGCACCATCCTGCCCCTGTACTCCGGGGGCCGGGTATACTGGGGATATTCCAGCAATCCGTCCGAGAAGGAATCACATTCGGCCGACGCAGAACTTCCGAGCACCCCGGGCACAAGCCGCGACAC
>CAYSWG010000020.1:7893-13731 GCA_964434465.1 uncultured Geobacteraceae bacterium | reverse complement strand
AATCAGGACAATTGCCGCAGGTTCTCCACCAGTCAGAATAAAATCACCGATGGAAATTTCCTGGTGAACGTGAAGTTCACTGAAGCGCTCATCAACCCCTTCATAGCGGCCACAGACAAGTATCAGCCCCTCTTCCGCGGCAAACTCCCTGACCACCCTCTGGTCGAGAACACGCCCACGGGGTGAAGTGAGCAGCACCTTCGAGCGGGGCCGTCTACTGATAACCGCCTCCAGGCAGTCAGTCAGTGGCTCGACTTTCATAACCATGCCGGCACCGCCCCCATAGGGGTAATCATCCGTAACCCGGTGTCGGTCATGGGCATGATCACGAATATTGTGTATCGCTATCTCTATCAGACCTTTTGCAACGGCATGCCCGGTTATGCTTTCCGAGAATGCGCCGGCAAACATGTCGGGGAAAAGGGTCAAAACATCGAATTTCATAGGTCCAGCAGTCCATCGGGAAGCGTCACCGTCATCCGGCCAACTGAAAGATCAACGGCCCTGACAATATCGTCGGTGGCCGGAACCAGTATTTCCTTCTCACCGGACCGAACGATATAGACATCATTGCTGCCCGTCTCCAGGATACCGGAGAGCGTACCGAGCACGGCACCATCATCCGTTACCACGGTCAACCCAAGCAGATCACACCAGTAAAACTCGCCTTCGGGCAGTGGCGGCATCTGACTGCGATCAATAAAGAGTTCGTCGCCAACGAACGGTAGCACCTCGTTAATGGAATCGAACCCCTTCAAGGTGACCAGAACCCGTTTTTTATGGGCAGCAGCCCGCTGAATTTCACAAGGAGCAAAAGCTCCCTGCTTGGTATGAATATACAATGAACGGAGAGAGATAATGCTTTCAGCCTCACCGGAATAGGGAAGAATCACCACCTGCCCACGAACACCGTGAGTCCCCGTTATTTTGCCAATCACTATACGTCCGTCAGTCACATCATTCTACTATCTTGAGGATTGCCTTCTTGTTGCTTTTCGTGGAAACCGCATTGAGTAAAGTGCGTATAGCCTTGGCGGTTCGACCTTCTTTGCCTATGATCCGCCCCATGTCTTCCTTCGCCACCGTCAATTTTATAACGGTTGTATCATTTTCCAGTTCTTCGGCGGTGTTCACCATGGTCGGATCGTCGACAAGAGCCTTGGCTATCATTTCTACGAGTTCTTTCATGATGGCATCCTCTGTAATCGTGGAATATCCGGCTAACCGGAACAACGGAACCTCATGCAGCCTTGGTCTTGAATTTCTCCCAGATTCCGGTCTTTTTCAGCATCTGCTTGACCGTATCGGTAGCCTGGGCACCCTTGGCAAGCCACTCCAGAGTCTTGCCCTCCTCAAACTTGACAGCGGCGGGCTCCTGATTGGGATCGTAGCTGCCGACTCTTTCAATGAACCGGCCATCACGCTTGTAGCGCTCATCGGCGACCACAATCTGATAATACGGTTTTTTCTTCACTCCACCTCTGGCAAGTCTGATCTTTACAGCCATTGACATCCTCCTTGTTGTTTTCCCTGAGAAAAAGTATTTTGTCTGGAACTCGTGTCTTAAAAGGGCATCATCCCCTTGCGTAATGAACCCATGCTGCGCATGAGCCCTTTCGGCCCCATTTTTTGCAGCTGTTTAATAACCTTCAGTGCTTCGGCAAAGCGTTTCAGCAGCTGATTTACCTCCTGTACGGTAACGCCGCTCCCCTTGGCGATTCTTAACCGCCGGCTGCCGTTGATAATGGAAGGAGTCGCCCGCTCCTGGCGGGTCATGGAGTCGATGATAGCTTCAACACGCTTCAACTCCTTCTCGCTGGGCTGGGTCCCTTCCATCTGTTTCATCATTTTACCCATACCGGGAATCATTCCCATAATGGACTCAAGGGAGCCGATTTTTTTCATCTGCTGCAACTGGTTCCGGAAATCTTCCAGATCATACTGGTTTTTCTTGAGTTTCTGCTGCAGCTTCAACGCTTCCTGCTCGTCAATGCTTGACTGGGCTTTCTCGATGAGCGTCAGCACATCACCCATGCCAAGAATGCGCGAAACCAGGCGGTCAGCGTGAAAGACATCAAGGGCGTCCAGCTTTTCGCCAAGACCGACGAACTTGACCGGCTTTCCGGTAACCGCCTTGATCGACAAGGCAGCGCCACCCTTGGCATCACCGTCCAGCTTTGTCAGGACAATGCCGGTCAGGCCAAGCTGCCGATCAAATCCTGAGGCCACATTGACGGCCTCCTGACCAGTCATGGCATCGGCGACCAGCAGTATTTCCTGGGGTTTTACCACATCCTGGATCGCTGAAAGCTCCGCCATCAACGCTTCGTCAATCTGCAGTCGGCCAGCGGTATCAAGCAGCACCGTATCATATCCTGACAATGCCGCATAGCGCATTGCCTCGCGGCAAATCGTAACGGGATCCTGATCCGCGCGGGAGTCGAACACGGCAAGGGAAAGCTGGCCGGCAATGGTCTTCAGTTGCTCGATGGCTGCCGGGCGATACACGTCAGCCGGTACGAGCAACGGATTGCGCCGCTGCCCCTTGAGATACTTGGCAAGCTTGCCGCAGCTTGTGGTTTTACCGGAGCCCTGCAGCCCCACAAGCATAACTGCGACGGGGGGTTTGACGGCAAGATTCAGGGAATTGTCTTCACCGCCGCCCATGAGTGCTACCAGCTCATCATGGACGATCTTGATAACCTGTTGACCGGGTGCGAGGCTGCGCAACACCTGAGACCCTACGGCACGCTCCCGTACCCGGTCAATGAACTCCTTGACCACCTTGAAGTTAACATCAGCCTCAAGAAGAACGAGCCGCACTTCGCGCAAGGCTTCCTTGATATTGTCTTCAGTCATGACTGCTTGGCCGCGGAGTTTCTTGAATACGGCGTCAAGCTTGTCGGAAAGACTTTCAAACATATAGTTATTTCACCCGGTTAGACCATGCGGGCCCATTGCCCGCGGGAGTAGATACACGTATTCCTAGCCGTAAAGGGGTCCATACTAGTTGACGGATCCTGACTTTGTCAAGGAAAATATCCGAACCGGCAGTGCCTGCAATACCCCAACCATGCCGTGTTTGCCGGCGAACAGACAGGGGATACTTCAACGCGTGACGGCTCTCAGGCAAGAATCAGTGCAATTGCCTCGTAAACCTCATCAACAAACGATATGGCCACGTCGCCTTTGACCGAAGCCGGGATATCATCAACGTCCACACGGTTGCGGGCGGGAACAATCACTTGCCGCACACCGGCCCGGTGCGCCGCCAGAATTTTGTCCTTGAGTCCACCGATCGCCAGAACCCTGCCCGAAAGACTCAGTTCACCGGTCATCGCCACAGTGCGCAAGGTTGGCCGCCCCGTGAGCAGGGAAACCACAGCCGCCGCCATGGTAATACCGGCAGAAGGACCATCTTTGGGGATGGATCCGGCCGGAACGTGGATATGGATATCCACTCTGCGGAACAGATCCTCATCAATGCCCCACAGGGCGCAATTGGCCCGGACGTAGGAGAGCGCCGCCCGCGCCGACTCCCGCATCACCTCTCCAAGGGAACCGGTGAGAATTAACTCCCGGCGACCGGGCATGCACGTCGCCTCAACAAATATGATATCGCCACCCGTTTCTGTCCAGGCAAGACCGGTAACCACGCCAACCCGATCTTTCTCCGCGGCGACTTCGTTGAAATATTTCCTGGGGCCCAGCAACTCCTCCACCTGTTCAAGGGTTATCCTCTGACGCAGGGGCTTTCCCTGGGTAAATTCTTTAGCCACCTTGCGACACACCGACGCAATGGTGCGCTGCAGGCTGCGCACGCCGGCTTCACGGGTGTATTCGCGGATAATCCGGTAAACCGCGTCGGTGTCGAAACCGGGTTCCCGTCCCGTCAGGCCATTCTCTGAAATCTCACGGGGGATCAGATAGCGGAAGGCAATCTTTTCCTTTTCCTCATCCGTATAGCCGGAGAGTTGAACGACCTCCACTCGGTCCCGCAACGGCGCCGGAATGGTATCGATTACATTGGCTGTGGTAATGAACATTACGCGGGAAAGATCGAACGGCAGGTCCAGGTAATGATCGGCAAAAGAGAAATTCTGTTCCGGGTCAAGTACCTCAAGGAGGGCACTGGCCGGGTCGCCCCGGAAATCCAGACCGATCTTGTCAACCTCGTCCAGCATGAAAACGGGGTTGTTTGCACCGCAGCGATAAATTTCCTGGATAATGCGTCCAGGCAAGGCGCCGATATAGGTGCGACGATGGCCGCGAATTTCCGCTTCGTCACGCATCCCCCCCAGGGAAATGCGAATGAACTTGCGGCCCAACGCCCGGGCAATGGACTTGCCGAGACTGGTCTTGCCGACACCGGGCGGTCCGACAAAACAGAGTATGGGTCCCTTCATCGTCTTCTGCAGGGTACGGACCGCCAGGTATTCAAGAATGCGTTCCTTAACCTTTTCCAGGTCATAATGGTCTTCGTTGAGCACCTGCTCGGCCAGGAGTATGTCATGATTGTCATCCGTGGATTGCTGCCACGGCATTCCCACCAGGTAATCCAGATAGGTGCGGGAAACCGTATATTCGGGCGAGGCGGGATTGATTTTTTCCAGGCGGCGCAATTCCTTGTCAGCAACCTGCCTGACCGCCTCGGGCATACCGGCGCCGGCAACCTTCCTGCGCAAGTCTGCCAGATCGGTCAACCGGGTGTCATCTTCACCCAACTCCTCCTGGATCTGTTTCATCTGCTCACGCAGGAGATATTCCTTCTGACTCTTGCCGACCCGCTTGGTCACCTCGGCCTGCAACTCGCTGCGCACCTGCAGACGTTGCACCTCACTGGTCAGGTGACTGTACACCTTTTTCAGCCGTTCAACGGGATCGATCGTGTCCAGCAAATTCTGCAGATCGTCCAGGGATACGGTCACATACAAGGCAACCAGGTCGGAGAAACGTGCCGGATTATCGATATAATCTATCATCTTCAGCACATCTTCAGGCAGGGGCCTGCCGTAGGACAGAGCGATCTTCAACAGTGCATTGAGGCTTTGCATGAGCGCATCGGAGACAATCGTCTTTTCGGTAAACTCCCGAACCGCGGCAATATGCCCCATGAGACAGGGTGCAGTGCGGACAACTTCCAGAAGTCTAACCCGGGCGATTCCCTCCAGACTCACCTTTGCCCCGCCCTCAGGCAACTTGATGAATTGATTGACCTTGCAGATGGTGCCGATTTCATGAAAGTCATCCACGTCGCCGCCCCCATCACCATCCCGCAGACGGAACAGTGCCACATGGTTCTGGCAGCGCATGGCTTCTTCGAATGACACCATCTCCCTGTCGTCAAGAAACAGCGGAAAGATCATATAGGGAAAGGCCACCATGTCCCGCAGGAGAACAAGGGGCACAATTTCGGGAAGTACCGTATAGGGAGATTCTGCCATACATCACACCTCATGGGGAAGAAAACACCGGAGAGCTCATGCGACACATCCTGCCGGAAATGCTAGCAGTCGCAGACCCGGTGTCAAGAAGGAGGAATGTGCAGTACGTCTTTCACAACCCGTCGATCAGGGACACGCCTCTCCGTGTACCGACTCCCACTCATCGTAGAGGGCCGCGATGGCACCGGCCAGGTCTTCATGGCGCCGAGCGCCAGAACGGGCCCGATCGGCATCGCAGAAGTAGTCCGGCGCCGCCATTGCCTGCTCAAGCTCGGCATACTCCGTCTCGGCACGATCGATGCGCTCTTCCAGTTCAGCCAGTTTCTTTTGTCGCACGCGTTCATGGCGCTGCCGGCGCTTGTCCTCTTCGCGGGAAAGCTGCCGTTCCGCCCAT
>CAYSWG010000020.1:0-7883 GCA_964434465.1 uncultured Geobacteraceae bacterium | reverse complement strand
CCTGTGAACCCGTTCGCCGAGCGCTACCTCGTCAGCGGTACGCCTGCCGCCGAGGCAGAACCCCACGGGCAAACCGGACATTTCCTGGGCGCAGGCAACCAGATACTCATCGTAGGTGCCGGAATAGGAACGAATGGTCCCCTCGCCAACGGCAATGGTCCGGTTGGCAAGGGCATTGATGAAATAGCGGTCGTGGGAAACGAAAACAACCGTGCCTGGAAAGGATTGGAGCGCGTCCAGAAGCACATCCTTGCTGAACAGGTCGAGATGGTTGGTGGGCTCATCCAACAGCAGCAGGTTCGAGGGGCGAAGAAGCATTTTCGCCAGGGCAAGCCGACTCTGCTCGCCACCGGACAGCACGGCAACCTTTTTGTGGATATCGTCACCGGAGAACAGGAATGCTCCCAGCACGTCGCGCAACACCGGTACCCGGTCATACGGGGCATCGGCAAGCAACTCTTCATAGACTGTACGCGTGCCGTCCAGGGCAGATGCCTGATCCTGGGCGAAATAATCCTGAATGACATTGACTCCCACGGACCGCCCTCCGTCCTGTACGGAATCACCGGCCAGTACACGCATGAGCGTTGACTTGCCGGCGCCGTTCGGCCCCACCAGGGATATCTTTTCGCCCCGCTCCACGGTTAACGAAACACCATCCAAAACCACATGGTCACCATAGGCCTTGGTTATCCGGTCCAGCTCTATGACCACCCGACCGCTGCGCGGCGGATTAGGAAAGGTAAAGTGAATGCGTTTTCGTTCGGGCGGAACAACAATCCGTTCGATCTTTTCCAGCTGTTTGATTCGTGACTGCACCAGCGCAGCCTTGTCCGCCTTGAACCGGAAACGATTGATGAAGTCTTCCATCTTGCAGAGTTCCTCGTTCTGGCGGCGCTTTGCCTCGCGGAGACGGGCGATCCGTTCTTTCCGTTCACAGAGATACCGGCTGTAGGAACAGGCATAATCAGTCAGGGTTCTGTTCCAGACCTCCGTAATCCGCCGGCAAACCTGGTCCATGAAGTAGCGGTCGTGGGAGACAAGCAGGACGGCATGGGGATAGGCGCACAGATAGGTTTCCAGCCAGTTTCGCGCTTCAATATCCAGATGATTGGTCGGCTCATCAAGCAGCAGCAGGTTTGGCTGCCGCAGAAGAAGCCGGGCCAGGGCGATGCGCATCTGCCAGCCACCGGAAAAGGTACCGCACTCCTTGTCCCAATCGTCCGGCGAAAAACCCAGCCCTTTCAGCACAGAACCGACCGTCGCTTCCCGGGCATAGCCCCCTTTGGCACGAAATTCTTCTTCCAGATCGCCCAACTGCTCCAGCAGCCTTTCGTGGTCAACTCCAGCGGTTTCCCGTGTCAACCTGGCCGTAACGGCAGTCATGGCAGACTCCATGACACACAGTTCATCCAGGGCTGCCATTGCTTCCGCAAACAGCGTACGTCCTGCCACGGCAATGCCCTGCTGGGGCAGATAACCGATCGTCGTCCCTTTGACCAGGTGAACTGTTCCCGCCGAGGGTTCTTCCAGGCCGGCGATGATTTTCAAAAGCGTTGACTTGCCGGAACCATTTTCTCCAACGAGGCCAATCCGCTCGCTTCGGCCGATCCGCCAGGTAACATCATGCAGCAGGGATCTCCCGGCATAATCCTTATGTAACGAGGTAAGGTGTATCATCGATACGAAACGCAGCACCTTTCTTGACGGTTTGCGGACTATTGTATGAAGTCCGCTCAGACTCTGTCAATCTTTGGAAAACAGCCAGAGCACGTGGAAGACAAAAGCGAATCTGAGTATTTAATTTACCAACGCATCGATTTTTATTACCACTTTTCAGCCAAGTTTGCTATAAGTAACGCGTTTATAGATGGTTAGCCGCCGTCGGTTAACCACGGCGGTCTGACATAGCGAGTGTAGCGCCCGAAACGTGCCCACCTGTCCCCTTGCACGAAAGGATGTAACCAAGCAATGGCAAAAAAGATGTTAATCAACTCGATGCATCCTGAGGAGGCTCGAGTTGCAATTGTCGAAGACGGTCATCTGGTGGAACTGGACATCGAAACCGCCGGTCGTGAGCAGACCAGGGGCAATGTGTACAAAGGTCTCGTCGTCCGTGTTGAACCTGGCCTCCAGGCGGCATTCGTCGACATCGGCCTTAAAAAGCTCGGCTTTATGCAGATGGGTGAAATTCACCCGGACAGCTGGCAGTGGCGGGACGACATTCCCAAAGAGCAGCGAAACCGCCGCCCGCGAATTCAGGAAATTCTCCGTCGGGGCCAGGAACTGATTGTCCAGGTGGAGAAAGGCGAGCGGGACGCCAAGGGCGCCGCCCTGACCACCTACATCTCCCTCCCCGGGCGCTACATGGTACTGATGCCGGGCAGTGATTCCTGCGGCATTTCCCGTAAAGTGGAAGTTGAAGCGGAGCGAAAGAAACTCAAAGAAATCATCGCCGAGTTGGAAATACCGGAAGGGTACGGCTACATCATCAGGACCGAGGCGGTCGACAAGCGAAAAACGGAATTGGCCAAAGACCTGGATTACCTGGTCAAACTCTACGAAAATATCAAGGAGCGGGCTGGAGAAACCAAGGCTCCCGCCCTCATTTACCAGGAATCCGATCTGGTCATCCGCACCATAAGGGATTACTTCAACGCGGATATCGAAGAAGTTCTGGTGGACAGCAAGGATGTTTACAAGCAGGCTCGGGCATTCTTCAAGGAGATCATGCCCAAATATGAGAAACTCGTCAAACTGCACCAGGAGAAGCGGTCCATATTCGCAAAGTACCAGATCGAAGAGCAGATTGATCTGATTTATGAAAAGAAGGTTCCGCTCAAGTCGGGAGGTTCCATCGTCATCGAGCCCACGGAAGCACTGGTCAGCATCGATGTGAACTCCGGCAAGTCCACAGGCGAAAGAGGCATTGAAGACACCGCTTTCAAAACCAATATGGAGGCAGCGGAAGAAGTGGCCCGGCAACTGCGGCTCCGCGATCTGGGCGGCCTGATCATCATCGACTTCATCGACATGCGTGACCGCAAGCACAAGGCAGAAGTGGAAAAGACTCTGAAGAATGCCCTCAAGGCCGATAAGGCGAGGGTCTCCGTGGACAAGATTTCCCAGTTCGGCCTGCTGGAAATGTCCCGCCAGCGCATCAAACAGACCATCAATGAAGCCAGCTACCTGGAGTGTCCCCACTGCGGCGGCCATGGCAAGGTCAAATCCGTGGAAGCCATGGCACTCTCTTTTCTCCGCAAGGTGCACACTGCGGCTGCCCGGGGTGTCATTGCCGAAGTGCGCGGCGGACTCCCCCTGGAAGTGGCTTACTATCTCCTGAACCGAAAAAAACGTGAATTGACCCAGATTGAAAACGAGTATGATATCGAGATCACCGTCAAGGGCAAACCGTCCTTCATGATGAATGAAATGGAACTGGATCTCGCCAAACGGGAAAAGCAGCCGGTTCAAGAAGCAGGACGCAGCCATCCGATGGAAGGTGATGTGGGTGAATATGAACCAGCGGAACAAGGGGAAGAACCAGAATCTGAAGCAGCAGCACCAGATACCGTAGAAAGTAAGAGCAAAAGAAAACGTCGGCGCGGCAAGAAAAAACCAGCGACGGCTGCAGACACTGCCCCTGCTGAAGGGGAAATAACCGGCCTTGAACCGGCTGATTCGCCGGGCGAACCTGTAGCGTCGGATGAGTTTTTCGAGATGGAAACCGAACAGGACGATACCGGCAGCACAGCCACGCTGCCGGCGGATCAGGAAGCTGCCGGTGAAACGGTGAAGAAGAAGCGCCGTCGCCGGCGCAAGCGCCCCAAAACCCAGGCGGGAACCGATGGAGCCGTTACCGATCAGGAAGGTCCTCCGGAAACGGAATCGGCACGCATGGTTGCGACCGACAGTGCCGCAGAAGCATCCCCGGATGAACCATGCGCACCAACCGAACCGCCCGCTCAGGAAAAGCCGAAACGCGCGCCCCGAAAGCCACGGTCCGCAAAAGTCCCTGCCGCCGAAAGGCCTCTTGCCGAAGGATCGGAGACGTCGGAACCAGCAGTCCCTCCAGCGCTGACGGACCAGTCGCAGCCGGAAGGAAGCGCCTCACCGACAACCGTGACAAGCGGAGAGGTTGCACCCGCAGAAAAGCCGAAACCGAAACGGGCGCCCCGGAAAAAGGCCGGACCAGCCACCGGCGATGCCAATGAACCGGGAGACAGCTGAGCATATTCCCGCCTGTCGGATTCCCGACGTTGCCCTGGCGCAGCGCGGGAATCCGTATCCGTACCTGCGTTGACGAACGCAACAGCCTGCAATTCCTCCTAAAGTTTTCACCGTTCCTGCCGATAGACCTCTCTGTAATATCACTCAGGCACAACAGTTTCCCGCACCTCAGCACTATCGTTGCCGCGACGGAATACTGGCCGACATTTTTTAATTCAACATTTTCTTCCAGGCACCGAAAAGAGCATAAACAGACATGGTGCTCCATGTACCCGCCGCGTCCATACCGGGGGGACATATCAAGTACATTCCACTATCAACAGGAGACCTACCAATGGCAACGGCAGTCAATTTCAAAACCGATGAATCCAAAGCCGAACTCATTCAACTGGTAAGCTTCAATCTGGACCGGGAAGAATTCGGCGTCTACGTCCTCAAGGTCCGCGAAATCATCCGTATTACCAATGTGACCAGGGTGCCGAACACTCCCTACTATGTGGAAGGCGTCATCAACCTGCGCGGTAAGGTAATCCCCATCATTTCCCTGCGCAAGAAATTCTCGCTTCCTGAAGTGGAGAACGACAAGCAGACCCGCATCATCGTCATGGATGTGGATGGAGATCTTATGGGATTCATCGTGGACTCTGTTTCAGAGGTTATCCGCATTTCCTCGGCAGAAATCCAGCCGCCACCGTCAGTGGTCAACGGCGGACTCGATCAGGAATATCTTTCCGGCGTCATCAACCGGTCAGACCGTCTGCTGGTGCTGCTGGATCTGGAACGGGTATTCTCCCAGACGGAACGGGATTCCCTGATCAGTGCAACAATGTAGGCGCAGGTGGCCGATTTTCTGCTGTAAGTTCATAGGATGAAGGAGTTGCCAATGGCGCTACTGTGCGAAGACCAAGAACTGCTTGAAGGATTTTTGACGGAAACAGGCGAACTACTGGAAAAACTTGACGATGACCTTGTGGCCATTGAGAAGTCTCCGGATGATTCGGAGCTGATGAACAGCATTTTCCGATCCATCCATACCGTCAAGGGCGCCTCAAGCTTTCTTGGTTTCGAGCTGCTCGTCAGGGTCACCCATAAAACAGAAGATGTACTGAACCGGCTGCGCAAGGGAGAACTGGTGGTTACCCCGGTAATCATGGACGTTATCCTCGAGGCGGTTGATCACATAAAACTGCTGGTCAGCGATATCCGCAATGGTGAGATTATCGAGCGTGACCTGGTTGAAATCATCGGCAAGCTGGAGCCCTACATCTCAGGGAACCTTGCCGAGGCAACCGTACTGAGCGACTCAGCAGAGGAAGCTGCGCAGGATGCGGCAGCCGAGCAGGATACCGCTGACGAGCCAAATGATGACCAGGCTGAAATCCATGAAACCGCTGCACAGGAACCCGCAGCAGCCGTGCCGCAAAAAACGGTAGCGCCAACAGCCACAGCCAAAGCGGTTCAGTCCCGCGGCGATGACATGTCGGACAGCACCACGGTACGCATCGATGTCAAACGTCTCGATGACCTCATGAACCAGGTCGGCGAAATTGTCCTGGAGCGTAACAGGGTTTTACAGATGAACATGGATTACCAGTCCAGGGAAAATATCGCCGCTTTTGGTGAAGAATTCAGCAAACTGGCGAAGCGTATCGATTTTGTCACCTCGGAACTGCAGACACAGGTGTTGAAGATCCGGATGATCCCGGTGGAGAAGGTTTTCAAGAAGTTTCCCCGCATCGTCAGGAATCTGTCCCGGGATCTGGGCAAAGAAGTGGATCTGGAAATTATTGGCGAAGAAACCGAACTCGACCGCTCCGTTGTGGATGAAATCGGCGATCCGTTGATCCACCTGATCCGTAACGCTTTGGACCACGGGCTGGAAATGCCCGACGAACGGGTGGCCGCAGGGAAATCCCGAACCGGCAAGGTTGTCCTCTCCGCCACCCACGAAGGAAACCAGATTATTATCAGCATCACTGATGACGGCAAGGGAATCGATCCGGAGAAGCTGGCCCGCAAGGCCATCGATAAGGGTCTGGTGACGGAAGAGATGGTTGCCGCCATGTCCCCGAAAGAGGTGCTTGATCTTATTTTCCTGCCCGGCTTCTCCACCAAGGAAAAAGCCACCGACCTGTCCGGCCGCGGTGTCGGCATGGATGTGGTCCGTACCAATATCCGCAAGCTGAACGGCATCATTGAAATCAGGAGCGAAGTGGGCAAAGGGTCCGAGTTTATCCTCAAACTTCCCTTGACCCTGGCCATCATCCAGTCGCTTCTGGTGGAAGTGGAGCACGAGGTATATTCCATCCCCCTCGCGGCCGTGCTGGAAACCCTCAAGGTGGAAAGCGATTCGTTCCACCAGATCGGCGGTCAGGAAGTTCTCAAGCTGCGTGAAAGCGTTCTCCCCCTCCTTCGGCTACAGCAGGCCTTCGGCGTCGAAGAGCGCGGGGAACAGACAAGTCACTGCTACATCGTCGTCATCGGTGTAGCCGAAAAACGGGTCGGTCTGATCGTATCCCGCCTGCTGGGTCAGCAGGAAGTGGCCATCAAATCCCTGGGCCGATACCTGGCAAAAGCTCCGGGTATCGCCGGCTCTACCATTCTCGGCGACGGCAGGGTAGCCCTCATCGTTGATCCGGCGGGACTGATCGACATGGGCAACACCACTGCCATGGGATCCTGGGCGGCATAGCCATGCCGGGGGCTCATCACGCTGCATCCACCCGAAGCCGCCGTCGGCAGGAACGAACTGCCGACCGCCAAAAATCTTCTCCTTGGGACGGGTATCTATGAAATTATCCGATGCTGATTTCGAAATACTGAGAGATTTCATTTACAACACCAGTGGAATGTTTTTCACCATACAGAAAAAGTATTTTGTTGAGAGTCGCATCAATAAACGGATGGAAAAGCACGGTCAGAAGGTTCATGCCGAATATTTACGGATGCTGAAAAGCGGGGCAGCCGGTTCGGCGGAATTGAAACAGCTCCTTAACGACCTCACAACCAACGAGACATATTTTTTTCGCAACCCTCCCCAACTGAAGGCGCTTGAAAACCAGTTACTGCCGGAAATCACGCTGCCGAAAGAGAAAATCGGTTTCAGAAAACTGCGCATCTGGAGTGCCGGCTCCTCATCGGGAGAAGAGGCCTACACCATGGCCATGATGCTCCTGGAAAAGCGGGATACCCTGTTGAAGAACTGGGTCATCGATATCGTTGGCACCGACATCAACGATGAAGTGCTGGCCAAAGCCAGGGAGGGCGTTTTCAATGCCTACTCGGTGCGTCATGTGCCCGACCATTACATGAAGAAGTACTTCAAGAAGGAGGGTCCGGACCGGTTTGTTCTCTCCCCTGAAGTGAAAAAACTGGTCAACTTCCAGCACCTTAACCTGTACGACGACAACAAGATGATTTTCATGAAGACCTTTGACTTTATCTTTTGCGCCAATGTACTCATCTATTTCGATACGGCGTCGAAATCAAAGGTCGTGCAGCACTATTACAACAACCTGCAACCCTATGGCTACTTCTTCGTCGGACAGTCCGAGTCACTTCACGGCATAAGCGACAAATTCAAGACAGTCCACTTCCCCGGTGGTTTTGCCTACAAAAAGTAGCGGTAGAGGAGGATCCTGTGGAAAACAACA